>NZ_JAIXMK010000039.1:0-18935 GCF_020328095.1 Streptomyces sichuanensis | reverse complement strand
GAGGTGCCCCCATCCCGTAACCGGGGCTCCGCCCCGGACCCCGGTCCTCAATCGCCGGACGGGCTGGAAATCCAGCCCGTCCGGCGATTGAGGACCGGGGTCCGGGGCGGAGCCCCGGTTACGGGATGGGGGCACCTCCCAGCGGTAGCTGGGGGAGGGCGGGCAGGGGAAAGGCAAAAAGCCGGCCCCCCGAAGGGGACCGGCTTTCAAGGGGCGGCGAGGCTGCCGCGCTACTAGCTAGTTAGCGCGAGACCTTGCCGGCCTTGATGCACGAGGTGCAGACATTGAGGCGCTTCGGCGTCCGACCGACCACGGCACGCACACGCTGGATGTTCGGGTTCCAGCGACGGGACGTACGGCGGTGCGAGTGCGAAATGTTGTTGCCGAAGCCCGGCCCCTTGCCGCAGACGTCGCAGTTGGCAGCCACGGGTCACTCCAAAGACTTCAGATGCACTTACGGGAAATCCCGGCGTGCCGGGTCGTAAGGTGACTGGCTTGCCAGGGGATGGCCTGATTCTCATCAGGCAACCGGAGCAGCATACAACGACCGCTCCTGGACAACGAAACTACCATGACCGCCCCGGACCCCGCCCGGTCCGCCCCCGGGGCACGGCACCGGGACTACTCTGCTCCAGCACTGCCCCCCAGCCCCGAGAGTCCGAGGAGGACACAGGTGCCGCTCCCGCTGGACGCCGACGCGGTACGCGCCTGGTGCGCCCTGGCCCTCGACGCGCTGGGCCGCAGCCGCGAGGAGATCGACGCGATCAACGTCTACCCCGTCGCCGATGGCGACACCGGCACCAACCTCTACCTGACTGTCGAGTCCGCCGCCCGCGCCGTCGAGGCCGTCTTCGAGGGCCACGCCACCACCGGCCCCGCCTCCCGCCCGGGCCTGGCCGAGGCCGTGCGGGCCATGGCCCACGGCGCGCTCATAGGCGCCCGCGGGAACTCCGGCACGATCCTGGCCCAGCTGCTGCGCGGCATGGCGGAGGTCCTGGCCCCGGCCGGTGACGGGAGTCACCCCGCAGGCCCCGAAGCCCCCGCCCCCGCCGCCGGCCCCGACGACGCCGCCCTGCTGCGCCGCGCCCTGCGCCGAGCGGTCGAGTCCGCCTACGAGGGCGTGGCCCGGCCCGTCGAGGGCACCGTGCTCACCGTCGCCGCGGCCGCCGCCGAAGCCGCCGCCACGACCGGCGGCGACGGGGCGGCCGTCGCCACGGCCGCCCACGACGGTGCCGCGGCCGCTCTGGAGGCCACGCCCGGCCAGCTGGAGGTGCTCGGCCGGGCCGGTGTGGTCGATGCGGGCGGCAAGGGCCTGGTCGAGGTCCTGGGCGCCCTCGCCGGTGCGCTGGCCGGCCGGGCGCCCGCCCCGCGGCCGCCGGCCGCCACGGGTCCTCGAGGCACGCGCGCGTGGCAGACCGAGGGCTGCCCGGCCGACCTCGGCGGTGACACGTTCACGGGAGCCGGCCCCGCCTTCGAGGTGATCTACCTGCTGGAGGCCGACGACGCCGCCGTGGCGCGCCTGCGGACGCGGCTGGACGCGTTGGGCGAGTCCCTCGTGGTCGTCGGGGGCGACGGGCTGTGGAACGTCCACGTGCACGTCGACGACGCCGGTGCCGCCGTCGAGGCGGGCGTCGACGCCGGCCGCCCGCACCGCATCCGCATCACCCACTTCGGCAGCGCCGCCGAGGAGCGCACGCGGGTCGCCGAGCCCGCCCAGCGGGCCGTCGTCGCGGTCGTGCCCGGCGCCGGCCTCGCGGCGCTGTGCGGCGAGGCCGGGGCCACCGTCGTGGCCGTCCGGCCGGGCGAGCCGCCCGCCGCCGGCGAACTGCTGCAGGCGATCCGGCGCGCCCACGCGCGCGAGGTCGTGCTGCTGCCCAACGACGCCGACCTGCGGCACACCGCCGCCGCGGCCGCCGAGCAGGCGCGCACCGAGGGCGTACGGGTCGCCCTCATCCCCACCCGCTCACCGGTCCAGGGCATCGCCGCGCTCGCCGTCCACGAGGCCGGCCGGCGCTTCGACGAGGACGTCGTCGCCATGACCGCCGCGGCCGGCGCCACCCGCTATGCGGAGCTCGTCGTCGCCGAACGCCAGTCCTGGACGATGGCGGGCGTCTGCCAGGCAGGGGACGTGCTCGGCCTCATCGACGGCGACGTGGCCGTCATCGGCGCGGAGCTGGCCGGCACCGCCGGGACCGTGCTGGACCGCATGCTCGCGGCGGGCGGCGAAATGGTCACCCTCGTGCTGGGCGACGGCGTCCCCGACGCCGTCGCCGACCGCCTGCGCCGCCACGTGCGCCGCGGCCACCTCGCCGTGGACACCGTGGTCTACCGGGGCGGACAGCAGACCGCGCCGCTGCTCATCGGCATCGAATAAGAGCACCCCGAAGAGCGCCCGAAGGGCGTCCCCGAGGCTCCGGCAGGGCCGCCTGAGGCCCGTTGTCAGCGGCGTGGTGTGCAATAGGTGGCGTGCCCGCGCTCGACGAACCACTCAAGAAGACGCTCGGCGGCAACACCGCGAAGGTGCTGGCCGAGCACCTCGACCTGCACACGGTCGGCGACCTGCTGCACCACTACCCGCGGCGCTACGCCGAGCGCGGCGAGCTGACCCGGCTCGCCGACCTGCCGCTCGACGAGCACGTCACCGTCGTCGCCCAGGTCTCCGACGCCCGCGTGCACAAGTTCAACAACGGCCGGGGCCAGCGCCTGGAGGTCACGCTCACCGACGGCAGCGGCCGGCTGCAACTGGTCTTCTTCGGCCGGTCGATCTACCACCACCAGAAGGAGCTGGTCCCCGGGCGCCGCGGCATGTTCGCGGGCAAGGTCGGCACCTTCCGCAATATCCGCCAGCTCTCCCACCCCGCCTACGAGATGCTCGGCAAGGACAGCGGCGCGGACGCCGTCGAGGCGTGGGCCAACCAGCTGATCCCGCTCTACCCGGCCTGCTCCCAGATGGAGTCCTGGAAGATCTCCAACGCCCTCGACGTGCTGCTCGCCTCGATGGAGGCGACCGGCTGGGAGAGCGTCGTCGACCCGCTGCCGGACGCGCTGCGCACGGGCCGCGGCCTGCTCCCGCTGCCCGAGGCGTTCCGCAAGGTGCACCGCCCCCGCTCCAAGGCCGAGATCGAGGACGCCCGGGACCGGCTCAAGTGGGACGAGGCGTTCGTCCTGCAGGTCGCCCTCGCCCGCCGCCGGCACGCCGATTCCCAGCTGCCGGCCGTGGCCCGCAAGCCGCTCGCCGACGGCCTGCTCGCCGCCTTCGACGCCAGGCTGCCCTTCACGCTCACCGACGGGCAGCGCAAGGTCTCCGCCGAGATCTTCGACGACCTCGCCACCGAGCACCCCATGCACCGCCTGCTGCAGGGAGAGGTCGGCTCCGGCAAGACCATGGTGGCCCTGCGCGCCATGCTCGGCGTCGTCGACGCGGGCGGCCAGGCCGCGATGCTCGCCCCCACCGAGGTCCTCGCCCAGCAGCACCACCGGTCCATCACGGAGATGATGGGCGACCTGGCCGAGGGCGGCATGCTCGGGGGCGCCGAGCACGGCACGAAGGTGGTGCTGCTCACCGGCTCCATGGGCACCGCCGCCCGCCGCCAGGCGCTGCTCGACCTCGTCACGGGCGACGCCGGCATCGTCGTCGGCACGCACGCCCTCATCGAGGACACCGTGCAGTTCCACGACCTGGGCCTGGTCGTCGTCGACGAGCAGCACCGCTTCGGCGTCGAGCAGCGCGACGCGCTGCGGGCCAAGGGGCACTCCCGGGGGGAGCGGCGGACGCCGCATCTGCTGGTGATGACGGCGACGCCGATCCCGCGGACGGTCGCCATGACCGTCTTCGGCGACCTGGAGACGTCCGTCCTCGACCAGCTCCCGGCCGGCCGCTCGCCCATCGCCACCCACGTGGTCCCCGCCAAGGACAAGCCGCACTTCCTGGCCCGCACCTGGGAGCGGGTGCGCGAGGAGGTGGAGGGCGGCCACCAGGCGTACGTCGTCTGCCCGCGCATCGGCGACGCCGAGGACGAGAAGCCGGCCGCGAAGGCCGCGGCCAAGGGCGAGGCGGAGGGCGAGCGGCGGCCGCCGCTGGCCGTGCTGGACGTCGCCGCCCAGCTCGCCGCCGGGCCGCTGGCCGGCCTGCGCGTGGAGGTGCTCCACGGGCGGATGCAGCCGGACGCGAAGGACGACGTCATGCGCCGCTTCGCGGCCGGCGAGGTCGACGTGCTGGTCGCCACGACCGTCATCGAGGTCGGCGTGAACGTGCCCAACTCCACCGTCATGGTGATCATGGATGCGGACCGCTTCGGCGTCTCCCAGCTCCACCAGCTGCGCGGCCGGGTGGGCCGCGGCTCGGCCCCCGGGCTGTGCCTGCTGGTCTCCGAGGCGTTCGAGGCGAGCCCGGCAAGGACCCGGCTGGACGCGGTCGCCAGGACGCTGGACGGCTTCGAGCTCTCCCGCATCGACCTCGAACAGCGCCGGGAGGGCGACGTGCTCGGCCAGGCCCAGTCCGGCGTCCGCTCCAGCCTGCGGATGCTCACCGTCATCGACGACGAGGACGTCATCGCGGCCGCCCGCGAGGAGGCCGGAGCGATCGTCGCCGCCGACCCGGAGCTGGCCGGTCTGCCCGCCCTGCGCACCGCGCTGGACGCCCTGCTGGACCGGGAGCGCGAGGAGTTCCTCGACAAGGGCTGAACCCCGGGGGCACCCGCGGCGCCCGCGCACCGCCGACGCCATACGCTGAGGGGTGCGGCGGCCCCCGCCGCACCGTCACCCCACCGCGAAGGACTCGACACCCATGACCCGCGTGATCGCCGGCACCGCCGGCGGACGCCGCCTGGCCGTGCCGCCCGGCACCGGCACCCGCCCGACCTCCGACCGGGCGCGCGAGGGCCTGTTCTCCACCTGGGTGTCCCTCCTCGGCACCCTGGACGGCACCCGTGTCCTGGACCTGTACGGCGGCTCCGGCGCGGTCGGGCTGGAGGCGCTCTCGCGCGGCGCCGCGCACGTCCTGCTGGTCGAGGCCGACGCCCGCGCGGTGAAGGTCATCCGCGACAACGTCCGTGCCGTCGGCATGCCGGGCGCCGAGGTGCGCAGCGGCAAGGCCGAGCAGGTCGTCGCCGGCGCACCGCCGGCGGGCCCGTACGACGTGGTCTTCCTCGACCCGCCGTACGTCGTCGGCGACGACGAGCTCCGCGAGATCCTGCTCACACTCCGTACCCGGGGCTGGCTCGCCGACGACGCATTGGTCACCGTGGAGCGGAGCACCAGGGGCGGGGAATTCCGCTGGCCGGACGGCTTCGACGCACTGAGGGCCCGTCGCTACGGCGAGGGGACGCTTTGGTACGGTCGCGCCGCCTCGGCGTGCACTGCCGACACCGAGTCAGGCACGTCATGAATGGACCGGAGAGCGAGGAACCACCGTTGCGCCGCGCCGTCTGTCCGGGGTCGTTCGACCCCGTCACCAATGGACACCTCGACATCATCGCCCGCGCCTCCAAGCTGTACGACGTGGTGCACGTCGCGGTGATGATCAACAAGTCGAAGCAGGGCATGTTCACCGTCGACGAGCGGATAGAGCTGCTGCGGCAGGTCACCGCCGAGTACGGCAACGTGCGGGTGGAGTCCTTCCACGGCCTGCTCGTCGACTTCTGCAAGCAGCGCGACATCCCCGCGATCGTCAAGGGCCTGCGAGCCGTCAGCGACTTCGACTACGAGCTGCAGATGGCCCAGATGAACAACGGCCTCTCGGGCGTCGAGACGCTGTTCGTGCCGACCAACCCGACCTACAGCTTCCTCTCCTCCAGCCTGGTCAAGGAGGTCGCGGCCTGGGGCGGCGACGTGTCCCACCTGGTGCCGCCGCTGGTGCTGGAGGCGCTCAACGAGCGGCTCGCCCGCCCCTGATGATCTGACGATTCATCAGTAGCTGTGGGGCCGGGGTCCCCGGCCGTACAGTCGTCCCGTTCGGTAGCGGCGGCCGCGAGGCCCCCCGGGAGCAAGAAGGCGGCGAGCGCCCACGTGGACGTCCAGAAGAAGCTCGACGAGATCGTCACGACCGTCGCCGGAGCCCGCGCCCTGCCGATGTCGGCGTCGTGCGTGGTCAACCGGGCCGAGCTGCTGGCCCTGCTGGAGGAGGTCCGGGCCGCCCTGCCCGGCTCGCTGGCCCAGGCGCGGGAGGTCATCGGCGGCCGCGAGCAGCTCGTCGCCGACGCCCGCGAGGAGGCCGAGCGCATCCTGGAGTCCGCCCGCGCCCAGCGCGGCAGCCTGATCTCCGACACCGAGGTCGCCCGCCACTCCCAGGAGGAGGCCGACCGCATCCTCGCCGGGGCCCGCCGGGAGGCCGAGGAGATCCGCGCCGGCGCCGACGACTACGTCGACGGCAAGCTCGCCAACTTCGAGGTCGTCCTCACCAAGACCATCGGTTCCGTGGAGCGGGGCCGGGAGAAGCTCCTCGGCCTGCCCGGCGACGCGGCCGGTGGCACCGACCCGGACGCACCCGAGCGCAGCGGCGACCCCGCCACCCAGCGCCGCAGCGCCGACGCCTACGTCGACGCCAAGCTGAGCGCGGTCTCGGCGGTCCTGGCCAAGACCCTGGAAGCCGTCGGGAAGGGCCGCGAGAAGCTGCTGGGCGCCCGCCCCGTGGACGAGCTGGGCGCCCACATGGCCGCCCAGGACGGCCTGCGCACGCCGGACGGCCCCACCAGCGACGCCGACTTCCTCGCCGGGCTGGCCGCGCCCCAGGAAGCGCCGCAGCGGTCCTACGCCCCGCCCCAGGAGGCCCCGCAGCCCCAGGAGCCCGTGTGGGCCGACTACGCCACTCCCGCGGTGGTCCACCCCGCCCAGCAGGACCCCTACGGCTACCCCCAGCAGCAACCGCACTACGTGCCCCACACGGACCCGTACGCGGTCCAGGGCGGCTACCAGCAGCCCGATCCGTACGCCTGGCACGCCCAGGACGGCGGACAGGCGTACGGGGCCACCGGGGGCTACGCGGAGCCGCTGCAGCAGCAGGTCCACCAGTCGCACCAGCCCCAGCATCCCCAGGGGCAGCAGCAGGGCGCGGCGCTCGACGAGACCAGCCTCTTCGACACGTCGATGATCGACCTCGACCAGCTCAGGCGGTACGAGCAGGGCCGCTGACCGCCCGGTGTCCGGCGTCGTCCGGGTGCGGATTGGGTCCACGGCGGCCCGTCCAGTATCCTGGCTCTTCGGTCGCGTGTACGTCCGCGATCCGGGCTGCCCTCCATGTGCTCTGCACCAGGGGGCCGCCTCACCGCAGCGTAGAAAGCAGGAAGCCCTGAACGCCCGCCTCGACCCCCGTAACCCTCTCGTGTTCGACACGCGCGAGCTGGGCCGGCGTCCCGGTGCGCTGAAGAGGGTCTCCCGCTCCGTCCCCGCCCCGCAGGACCTCGGCATCGAGGTCATCGGTGTGCCCGAGGGCGCGGCGCTGGAGCTCGACCTCCGGCTGGAGTCGGTCATGGAAGGGGTGCTCGTCACAGGCACCGCCCGTGCGCCGCTCACCGGGGAGTGCGTAAGGTGTCTGGAGCCGCTGGAGCGAGAGCTCGAAGCGGACTTCCAGGAGATGTTCTCCTACCCCGACGCCGACGACCGGAGCCGCCCCGCGGACACCGGCGACGACGCCGAGGACGATGAGGAGGACATGCTCTTCCTTGAGGGCGACTTGTTCGACCTCGAACCCGTGCTGCGGGACGCGGTGGTGCTCTCACTGCCGCTGCAGCCGGTGTGCCAGGAAGACTGCCCTGGCCTGTGCTCCGAGTGCGGGGCGCGGCTGGCGGACGACCCGGACCACCACCACGATGCCGTCGACATCCGTTGGGCGGCACTGCAGGAGCTCGCTGGTTCCGACCAGGACGGCGAGAAGGACAACGCACCCCGTGCCAACGGGGATGACTCACAGGAGAAGTAGCCGTGGCTGTTCCGAAGCGGAAGATGTCGCGCAGCAACACGCGCCACCGCCGGTCGCAGTGGAAGGCTGCGGTCACCCCCCTGGTGGCGTGCGAGCGCTGCCACGAGCCGAAGCAGCAGCACATCGCGTGCCCGAGCTGCGGCACCTACAACAAGCGCCAGGTCCTCGCGGTCTGATCGGCGGGTGACAGGCTTCATGTCAGACGCCACTACGCCGAAGAAGGCGTCGGCGGACACGGCCTCGTCTCACACGCTTCTGGAAGGGCGGCTCGGGTACAACCTTGAGTCCGCCCTTCTGGTGCGTGCGCTGACGCATCGTTCCTACGCGTACGAGAACGGCGGCCTGCCCACCAACGAGCGACTGGAGTTCCTCGGGGACTCGGTGCTCGGCCTGGTGGTCACGGACACGCTGTACCGCATCCACCCCGACCTGCCCGAAGGCCAGCTGGCCAAACTGCGGGCCGCGGTGGTCAACTCGCGCGCACTGGCGGAGGTCGGCCGCGGCCTCGACCTCGGTTCCTTCATCCGGCTCGGCCGGGGCGAAGAGGGCACGGGCGGACGGGACAAGGCGTCGATCCTCGCGGACACGCTGGAAGCGGTCATCGGTGCGGTCTACCTCGACCAGGGGCTCGAAGCCGCTGCCGAGCTGGTCCACCGGCTCTTCGATCCGCTGATCGAGAAGTCCTCCAACCTCGGTGCCGGCCTGGACTGGAAGACCAGCCTCCAGGAGCTGACCGCGACCGAGGGCCTCGGTGTGCCGGAGTACCTGGTCTCCGAGACCGGTCCCGACCACGAGAAGACCTTCACGGCTGCTGCCCGCGTCGGTGGTGTCGCGTACGGCACCGGCACCGGCCGCAGCAAGAAGGAAGCGGAGCAGCAGGCGGCGGAGTCCGCCTGGCGCGCCATCAACAGTGCCGCGGAGGCACGCCTGGCGGCCGACAAGGCCGCCGCCGAGGAGGCCGCCGCGGCGGGGGGCGCCGAGCCCACCGCCTGATGGCGCCGCTGCGCCGTCCACACGATCCCGGAACGCCGGGCGGGTCCACCGGGCCCGCCCGGCGTTGCGGGAACGGACGCATTCCCCTGTCCGGATCCCAGCCTGCGGAGGAACACCGGTGCCCGAGCTGCCCGAGGTCGAGGTCGTCCGCACCGGCCTGGAGCGCTGGGTGTGCGGGCGCACGGTCGCCGCGGTGGAGGTCCTGCACCCCCGGGCCGTCCGGCGCCACCTCGCCGGACCCGACGACTTCGCCGCCCAGCTGACCGGGCACCGCCTGGGCACCGCACGCCGCCGCGGCAAGTACCTCTGGGTGCCGGTCGAGCCCTCCCTTGCAAGCCCTGCAAGCCCTGCAAGCCCTGCAAGCCCTGCAAGCCCTGCCGACCCGGGCCGGGCCGTCCTCGCGCACCTGGGCATGAGCGGGCAGCTGCTGGTGCAGCCCCAGGGCTCGCCCGACGAGAAGCACCTGCGCATCCGCTTCCGCTTCGCCGACGCCGAGGCCACCGAGCTCCGCTTCGTCGACCAGCGCACGTTCGGCGGCCTGTCGCTGCACGACACGGTGCCCGGCGACCCCGAGGGCCTGCCGGACGTCATCGCCCACATCGCGCGCGACCCGCTCGACCCGGCCTTCGACGACGACGCCTTCCACGCCGCCCTGCGCCGGCGCCGTACGACCGTCAAGCGCGCCCTGCTCGACCAGTCGCTGATCAGCGGCGTCGGCAACATCTACGCGGACGAGGCGCTGTGGCGCACCCGCCTGCACTACGACCGGCCGACCGCCGGCCTCACCCGGCCGCGCACGGCCGAGCTCCTGCTGCACATCCGCGAGGTCATGAACGAGGCGCTCGCGGCCGGCGGCACCAGCTTCGACAGCCTCTACGTGAACGTCAACGGCGAGTCCGGCTACTTCGACCGCTCGCTGGACGCCTACGGGCGGGAGGACGAGCCCTGCCGCCGCTGCGGCACAGCCATGCGCCGCCGCCCCTGGATGAACCGCTCCAGCTACTTCTGCCCGCGCTGCCAGCCCGCGCCGCGCCCCGCGCGCTAGCGCGACAGGCAGCCCTAGCGCTCCGCGTCGTAGCGCTCCCGGGCCGCCAGGACCTCCGGCATCCGCTCCTCCAGCAGCTCGATCAGGGCCAGCAGCCGGTCGGCGGCCTCCCGTCCCAGCGGCGTCAGCCGGTAGTCCACCCGCGGGGGGTTGGTCGGCTGTGCCTCGCGGTGCACCAGCCCGTCGCGCTCCAGTGCCTGGAGCGTCTGCGCCAGCATCTTCTCGCTGACGCCCTCCACCCGTCGCCGCAGCTCGTTGAAGCGCAGCGTGTCCTCGCGGAGCGCACCGAGCGTGAGGCCGCCCCAGCGACCCGTGACGTGACCCAGGGTGTCGCGCGACGGGCAGCTGCGCGCGAAGACGTCGAAGGGCAGGTGCTCGTCCGGACAACCGTCGTGCGTGGTCATGAGAACACCATACTGCGACGCAGCGCTAACCAGTGGGTTGCGCTATCGAAAAGTTAGTGCTTTCCTGTGGTCACCCATTCAGCGCAACCGCCTCCTGGAGTCCCCCGTGACCACCCCCGTCGTCTCCGTCGCCTACCACTCCGGCTTCGGCCACACCGCCGTGCTCGCCGAGGCCGTCCGCACCGGTGCCACCGAGGCCGGCGCGACCGTCGAGCTGATCAACGTCGCCGAGATCACCGAGGCCCAGTGGGAGCAGCTCGACGCCTCCGACGCGATCGTCTTCGGCTCGCCCACCTACATGGGCACCGCCTCCGGTGCCTTCCACGTCTTCGCGGAGGCCAGCTCCAAGCGCTGGTTCACCCGCGCCTGGCAGGACAAGATCGCGGCCGGCTTCACCAACTCCGCCTCCAAGAGCGGCGACAAGCTGCACACCCTGCAGTTCTTCACCGTCCTCGCGGCCCAGCACGGCATGCACTGGGTCGGCCTCGGCGCCATGCCGGGCTGGAACAGCTCCACGGCCTCCGAGAACGACATCAACCGCCTCGGCTTCTTCCTGGGCGCCGGCGCCCAGACCAACAACGACCAGGGCCCCGAGGGCGTCCACAAGGCCGACATAGCCACCGCCGAGCTCCTCGGCCGCCGCGTCGCCGAGCAGGCCCGCATCTACGTCGCGGGCCGCGCCGCCCTCTGAGGCGCACCCCGCTGCCGACGTGCACGCCGCTGCCCCGGCCGGACGACCACCGTGTCGTCCGGCCGGGGCAGCGGTGCGAGAGCGGCGGTCAGTAGCCGAAGTCCTGCGTCCAGTAGGGGCCGTTGCCGCCGTGGTGGACACCCACGCCGATGCTCTTGTAGTCGCAGTTGAGGATGTTCGCGCGATGGCCGCTGCTGCGCATCCACGCGTCCATCACCGTGCGGGCGTCCGGGTGGCCGCGCGCGATGTTCTCCCCGCCCAGATTTTTGATGCCGCGCTTGCCGGCCCGGTCCCAGGGGGTCCTGCCGTCGGGGTCGGTGTGGTCGAAGAAGCCCCGCCTGGCCATGTCGTCGCTGAACGACTGGGCGAGACGGGTGAGCGTGCCGCTGGCCCGCAGCGGGCGGCAGCCCGCCTTCGCCCGCTCCGCGTTGACCAGGGCGAGCACCAGATGGGCGGCGGAGGAACGGGGATCGGCGAGCGTGCCGTGCACGCGCGCCTCCGTGCCGTCCTCGCTCGCTGCCGCAGCGGATGCCACGGCGTGCGGACGCGGCGTCGTACGGGAGCGCGGGGCGGGGGAGCCGGGCCGCTGCGCGGCGTCGGCGTCCTCGTCGGCCGGTGTCGCGGAGGGCGGCGCGGAGAGTGCGTCGGAGGGCGGGCGCTCGGCGCCGCGGCTGGCGGGGATGTCCTGGCGGAGGCTCGCCTGCGCCATCCGCCGGCCGTCGGCCCCGGCCTTCTGTCCCGGCTGCTCGCGCTGGTCCGCCCGGTCCGCCGGGGCGGCGGCGGGCCGGGAACGCTGGTCCGCCCCCGGGGGCGGGCTGTCGGGGCGCACCTGACCCGTGGCGCCCACGCCCGGGGAGGTGCCGGCCTCGCCGCCGGGGGAGAGGGCGCCGGTGGGCAGCAGGCCGGAGACCATGGCGACCGCTCCCATGGCCACGGCGGCGGAGGCGCCCAGGAAGCCGGTCCGCCGGGCGGGCGCCGCCGCCTTGGCGGGCCGGGCGGGCTTCGGGGGCTTCACGCTCTGGGCGGCCCGGCCGGCGGCCACTCCCGTCGCACCGGCCTTGGAGCGCTTGGTGCGGTGCGGGCTCCTGTGGCGCCCGGCGCCGGCGGGGCGGATCACGGGAAGGGGCTGGGTGACGGCTTCGGCCGGATCCTCGGTCCCGAACGCCGGTGCCGACTCGCCGGCCACGGGTGCCCGGGCCTTCCGGGCATTCGCTGCCGCTTCTTCAGCGGTCGCGCGGGCAGAGCGTCGATGGCGACCCATCCGCTGCCTTCCTCACGTTCGGTGTCAAAGTGCGTCACTCGTCCGGGGGAGCCTTATGTCGCCGCGACTGTACGGCACGGGTTGCCGGGCCGAAGTGCTGCTTATGTAATTGGCCGGTTAACGTGCAGACATGAACGAGAATGTCCGCCTCACTGCCTGGGTCCGTGGTCATGTGCAGGGCGTTGGTTTCCGTTGGTTCACCCGGGCCAACGCATTGCGCATCGGTGAACTCATCGGCTTCGCCTCGAACCTCTCGGACGGCCGGGTCCAGGTCGTCGCCGAGGGCCCCCGTCAGGGATGCGAACAACTGCTCGACTGGCTGCGGCAGGGCGACACGCCCGGCCGCGTGGACGGTGTCACCGAGATCTGGGACACGCCCAAGGGCGGCTACGACGGCTTCGAGATCCGCTGACCCCACGACCGCGGCATCGCATTCCGGCTCGATTTCCGCGCGGGGCCGGTGACGTCGAACATCGGGCGCATATGCTTTTGGCATATGCGCCCGAGGGAAATTGCCTGATGGTTGCCAACTCGGCCGCAGCGTGCAAGGCTGCCTCTCAACGGATGATCTCTACGCCCCCTCGGGCCCCGGGTGCGGAATGCGGCGCGGATTGCCTTGCGCACACCCCCGGGACGCCTGCGGATACGGGGTGTGATCGTGTTGACCGTCAAACCATTTGGTGAGACTCTGGAAGCCCCGCGCACCTTAGCTGTTTGGCATTGAAACACCGCAGTAGTGATGGCAGACACCGCGGGTGCGAATCCCTCACGACCCACACCGCTTCGGTCGGTCACTCAGTGTGGAGGACCATCCATCATGGCAAAGGCGCTTCTCGGTTACGTCGGCGGCTCCGACCCCCGAGTCCTCTCCGAGATGCGACGGCTCCAGCAGCGTGTCCAGGACCTCGAATCCGAGCTCATCCGGATGCAGGCCGAGAACGACGCGCTGACTGCCGCCGCTCACCACGGTGACTCGCTGCTCGACAGCATCGACGTAACCAAGGCGGAGCCTGCGCTCGCCTGATCGTGTCCTGCCCCCCGGGGGTCACGGTCGGGCTGCCCTGTCAGCCGCTAGAGAGTTGCAGTTGCAAGGGACGCTTCGGCGTCCCTTCGTCGTATCCCGGCGAATCCGCCAGAATTCCCCCGTCGCCTCCTCACGGATGTAGTGCCCGGCACCTCCCGGGGTGAAACCGAGATGAACGGTAGAGTCCTCCCGCGTGCACCTCAAGAGCCTGACCCTGCGCGGGTTCAAATCGTTCGCCTCCGCCACGACCCTGCGCTTCGAACCCGGCATCACCTGTGTCGTGGGCCCCAACGGTTCCGGGAAGTCCAACGTCGTCGACGCCCTCTCCTGGGTCATGGGCGAGCAGGGCGCCAAGTCACTGCGCGGCGGCAAGATGGAGGACGTCATCTTCGCCGGGACGACCGGCCGGGCCCCGCTCGGCCGCGCCGAGGTCTCCCTGACGATCGACAACTCCGACGGTGCCCTCCCCATCGACTACGCCGAGGTCACCATCACGCGGATCATGTTCCGCAACGGCGGCAGCGAATACCAGCTCAACGGTGACACCTGCCGGCTCCTCGACATCCAGGAACTGCTCTCCGACTCCGGCATCGGCCGCGAGATGCACGTCATCGTCGGCCAGGGCCAGCTCGACTCCGTCCTGCACGCAGACCCCACGGGACGCCGCGCGTTCATCGAGGAGGCCGCCGGCGTCCTCAAGCACCGCAAGCGCAAGGAGAAGGCGCTGCGGAAGCTCGACGCGATGAAGGCCAACCTCGCCCGCGTCCAGGACCTCACCGACGAGCTGCGCCGCCAGCTCAAGCCGCTCGGCCGGCAGGCCGCCGTGGCCCGCCGCGCCGCCGTCATCCAGGCGGACCTGCGCGACGCCCGGCTCCGTCTGCTCGCCGACGACCTCGTCGCCCTCCGCGAGGCCCTGCGCTCCGAGATCGCCGACGAGGCCGCCCTCAAGGCCCGCAAGGAGGCCGCCGAGGCCGAGCTGCGCGCCGCGGCCCAGCGCGAGGCGGCACTGGAGGAACAGGTCCGCGAACTCACCCCGCGCCTCGCCGAGGCCCAGCAGACCTGGTACGAACTCTCGCGCCTGGCCGAGCGGGTGCGCGGCACCATCAGCCTCGCCGACGCCCGCGTCACCAGCGCCACCACCGCCCCGGACGAGGAGCGGCGCGGCCGCGACCCCGAGGACCTCGAACGCGAGGCCGCCCGCGTCCGCGAACAGGAAGCGGAGCTCGAAGCCGCCCTGGAGGCCGCCGGCCGCGCCCTGGAGGACACCGCCGAGCACCGCGCCGACCTCGAACGCCGCCTCGCCGAGGAGGAGCGCCGCCTCCGCGACGCCGCCCGCGCCGTCGCCGACCGGCGCGAACACCTCGCCCGCCTGCACGGCCAGGTCACCGCCGCCCGCGGCCGGGCCGCCTCCGCCGAGGCGGAGATCGGCCGCCTCGCGGCCGCCCGCGACGAGGCGGCCGAGCGCGCGGCCGCCGCCCAGGAGGAGTACGAGCAGCTGCAGGCAGAGGCCGACGGCGCCGACGCGGACGACGCCGAGCTGACCGCCCGTCACGACCGGGCCAAGGCGTCCCTCGCCGCCGCCGAGGCCGCCCTCGACGCCGCCCGCGAGGAGGCGGCCGAGGCCGAGCGCCACCGCGCGGCGATCACCGCCCGTCACGACGCCCTCGCCCTCGGCCTGCGCCGGAAGGACGGCACGGGCGCCCTCCTGTCGGCGAAGGAACGATTGGGCGGACTCCTCGGCCCCGCCGCGGAACTCCTCTCCGTCACACCCGGTTACGAACTCCCCGTCGCCGCCGCCCTGGGCGCCGCCGCCGACGCGCTCGCCGTGACCGGCCCCGCGGCCGCCGCCGAGGCACTGCGCCTGCTGAAGAAGGAGGACGCCGGGCGCGCCGTCCTCCTGCTGACCGGCGCCCCGGACGACGACGCCGACGAGACGCCCCCGCCCGGCCCCTTCCCGGTAGCCGCCCAACTCGTCCGCGCCCCGCTGGACCTGCAGCCCGCCATCCGCAGGCTGCTGCGCGGCATCGTCGTCGTCGACACCCTCGAAGACGCCGAACAGCTCGTCACCGCCCGCCCCGCCCTGACCGCCGTCACCGCCGAGGGCGACCTCCTTGGCGCGCACCACGCCCAGGGCGGCTCCGCCGGAGCCCCCAGCCTCATCGAGACGCAGGCGGCGGTCGACGAAGCGGCGGCCGAGCTCACCCGCCTCGGCGCCCGCTGCACCGAACGGGCCGCGGCCCGACACGAGGCCGAGGAGCACCGCGCCCGCTGCGCCGCGCTCGTCGAGGAACTCGCGGCCGGCCGCAGCGCCGCCGACCGGGAGAAGTCCCGGGCCGCCCAGGCCCTCGGCCGGCTCGCCGGACAGGCCCGCGCCGCCGCGGGCGAGGCCGAGCGAACGGCCGCCGCCGCCGAACGCGCACAGGAAGCCCTGGTCCGCGCCACCGAAGAGGCCGAAGAACTCGCCGAACGACTGGCCGCCGCCCAGGAACACGCCCTCGACGAGGGCGCCGACGAGCCCGACACCTCCGTGCGCGACCGCCTCGCCGCCGACGGGGCCAACGCCCGCCAGACCGAGATGGAGGCGCGCCTGCAGGTCCGTACGCACGAGGAGCGCGTCAAGGGCCTCGCGGGCCGTGCCGACGCCCTCGACCGGGCGGCGCGGGCCGAGCGCGAGGCCCGCCGGCGCGCCGAGCAGCGCCGCACCCGGCTGCGCCACGAGGCAGGGGTCGCGACGGCCGTCGCCGCCGGGGCCCGCCAGCTGCTGGCCCACGTCGAGATGTCACTGGTGCGCGCCGACGAGGAGCGGACGGCCGCCGAGGCCGCGAAGGCCGGGCGCGAACGCGAGCTGACCGAGGGCCGCAACCGGGCCCGCGACCTCAAGGCGGAACTGGACAAGCTCACGGACTCCGTGCACCGCGGCGAGGTGCTGGGCGCCGAGAAGCGGCTGCGCATCGAACAGCTGGAAGCGAAGGCCCTGGAAGAACTGGGCGTCGAACCCACCGCCCTGATCGCCGAGTACGGCCCCGACCAGCCCGTACCCCCCTCTCCTCCCGCCGAGGGCGAGGAGCTGCCGGACGACCCGGATCACCCCCGCAACCGCCCGGTGCCCTACGACCGGGCCGCCCAGGAGAAGCGCCTGAAGGCGGCCGAACGCGCCTACCAGCAGCTGGGGAAGGTCAACCCGCTGGCGCTGGAGGAGTTCGCGGCGCTGGAGGAACGCCACCAGTTCCTCTCCGAGCAGCTCGAAGACCTCAAGAAGACCCGTGCGGACCTCCTGCAGGTGGTCAAGGACGTCGACAAGCGCGTGGAGGAGGTCTTCACCGCGGCGTACCACGACACGGCCCGCGAGTTCGAGGGCGTCTTCTCCCGCCTCTTCCCCGGCGGCGAGGGCCGCCTGGTCCTCACCGACCCGGAGGACATGCTGGCCACGGGCGTGGACGTGGAGGCCAGGCCCCCCGGCAAAAAGGTGAAGCGCCTCTCCCTGCTCTCCGGAGGCGAGCGTTCCCTGACCGCCGTGGCCCTCCTCGTAGCGATCTTCAAGGCCCGCCCGAGCCCGTTCTACGTCATGGACGAGGTCGAGGCGGCCCTGGACGACACCAACCTCCAGCGCCTGATCGGGATCATGAAGGAGCTCCAGGAGAGCTCCCAGCTCATCGTGATCACGCACCAGAAGCGCACGATGGAAGTGGCCGACGCGCTCTACGGAGTGTCGATGCAGGGCGACGGAGTGTCGAAGGTGATCAGTCAGCGCCTCAACTGACCAAGATCACTTCAACTATTGAACTCAAACTCCCCCGACCCATGGGAGAAACCTCATCGTCGTTCTCTATTGACTTCGGAAAATGAAGACGTAGGGTCTCCCACGTTGCTTACGCCTTCAAGTGGTGGGCGCTTTGATCTTGTGCCCCACTGGAATGGCCACCCCCCACCCCGGCAACGTGGCCGGGTCCCAGGAGTACACGTTGACCAGCACTGCGACGGCGCAGGGTGCCGAGGGCCGCAAGGCCCAACCGGATCACCTCGGCCATGTCATCTTCATCACCGCGGCCGCGGCCATGGGTGGCTTCCTCTTCGGCTACGACAGCTCCGTGATCAACGGCGCCGTCGAGGGCATCCGCGGGAAGTACGACATCGGCTCGGCCGCCCTCGCGCAGGTCATCGCCATCGCGCTGATCGGCTGCGCCATCGGTGCCGCCATCGCCGGCAAGCTGGCCGACCGCATCGGCCGCATCCGCGTCATGCAGATCTCCGCGACGCTGTTCACGATCAGCGCCGTCGGTTCGGCCCTGCCCTTCTCGCTCTACGACCTCGCCTTCTGGCGCGTCCTGGGCGGCATGGCCATCGGCATGGCCTCGGTCATCGGCCCGGCCTACATCGCCGAGGTCTCCCCGCCCGCCTACCGCGGCCGTCTCGGCGCGTTCCAGCAGGCCGCGATCGTCATCGGCATCGCCGTCTCGCAGCTGGTCAACTGGGGCATCCTCAACGTCGCCGACGGCGACCAGCGCGGCAAGATCATGGGCATCGAGGCATGGCAGGTCATGCTCGGCGTCATGGTGGTCCCGGCCGTCCTCTACGGCCTGCTCTCCTTCGCGATCCCCGAGTCGCCCCGCTTCCTGATCTCGGTCGGCAAGACCGACAAGGCCAAGAAGGTCCTGGCCGACGTCGAGGGTCACACCGTCGACCTCGACAAGCGCGTCGCGGAGATCGAGCTCGCCATGAAGAGCGAGCAGAAGTCCACCTTCAAGGACCTGCTCGGCGGCCGCTTCGGCCTGCTGCCGATCGTCTGGGTCGGCATCGGCCTCTCCGTCTTCCAGCAGTTCGTCGGCATCAACGTCGCGTTCTACTACTCCTCGACGCTGTGGCAGTCGGTGGGCGTGAACCCGGAGAGCTCGTTCTTCTACAGCTTCACCACGTCGATCATCAACATCGTCGGCACCGTGATCGCGATGGTCCTGGTCGACCGCATCGGCCGCAAGCCGCTCGCCCTCGTCGGCTCCGTCGGCATGGCGCTCTCCCTGGCCCTCGAAGCCTGGGCCTTCGCCTCCAAGACGGCCGACGGCACCCTGCCGACCACCCAGGGCACGGTCGCCCTGGTCGCGGCCCACGCCTTCGTGCTCTTCTTCGCCCTCTCCTGGGGCGTCGTGGTCTGGGTCTTCCTCGGCGAGATGTTCCCCAACCGCATCCGCGCCGCGGCGCTCGGCGTGGCCGCCTCCGCCCAGTGGGTCGCGAACTGGGCCATCACGGCCAGCTTCCCGAGCCTGGCGGACTGGAACCTCTCCGGCGCGTACGTGATCTACACGGTCTTCGCCGTGCTCTCGATCCCCTTCGTGCTCAAGTACGTGAAGGAGACCAAGGGCAAGGCGCTGGAGGAGATGGGCTAACCCCCCCCGCCGCCTGTCTCCCCCAAAGGGCGCTGCCCCCGGCTACGGCCGGGGGCAGCGCCCTTTTCGTACGGAGGCCGCGGCCTGCCGGTCACGGGCCGTGCCCACTCCCAGGGGTCGTTGGGAAACGGCTACTGCTGTGTCCCAGACGCAGGCGGGACGGTGGCGACAACCGCTCCGAGGGGTTCGCGGAAAGACGGCGGGAGGGGCCGGGGTGGGGG
>NZ_JAIXMK010000038.1:0-64553 GCF_020328095.1 Streptomyces sichuanensis | reverse complement strand
GGGCCCTGGCAGGGGGCGTAAGGGTTATTTGCGGCGTCCTGCGGAGCACTGTTCACGCAAGAGGGTTGCCGTAAATAATCCAGCCCCCAGAAGGGCCCCCCCCCCCCCCCCCCCCCCCCCCCCCCCCCCCCCCCCCCCCCCCCCCCCCCCCCCCCCCCCCCCCCCCCCCCCCCCCCCCCCCCCCCCCCCCCCCCCCCCCCCCCCCCCCCCCCCCCCCCCCCCCCCCCCCCCCCCCCCCCCCCCCCCCCCCCCCCCCCCCCCCCCCCCCCCCCCCCCCCCCCCCCCCCCCCCCCCCCCCCCCCCCCCCCCCCCCCCCCCCCCCCCCCCCCCCCCCCCCCCCCCCCCCCCCCCCCCCCCCCCCCCCCCCCCCCCCCCCCCCCCCCCCCCCCCCCCCCCCCCCCCCCCCCCCCCCCCCCCCCCCCCCCCCCCCCCCCCCCCCCCCCCCCCCCCCCCCCCCCCCCCCCCCCCCCCCCCCCCCCCCCCCCCCCCCCCCCCCCCCCCCCCCCCCCCCCCCCCCCCCCCCCCCCCCCCCCCCCCCCCCCCCCCCGCCCCAGCCACCGAGCCCCAGCCACCGAGCCCCAGCCACCGAACCCCAGCCACCGAGCCCCAGCCACCGAGCCCCAGCCACCGAACCCCAGCCACCGAACCCCGGCACAACGAAAGCGGGCACAACGAAAGAGGGCCCCACAGGGGGCCCTCTCACCGTTCAGCAGGACGGGGAACTACGCCGCAACCCCGGCGCGCTCCGCCTCCGGCGAAGACGAAGCCTCCGCCGCCACCTCGCGAGGCGTAGGCAGGACCGCCATGATCGCCGCGGAAATGACGATCGTCGCCGCCCACCCGAGCCCGTACTTGCCCACGAACGTCGACGCCAGCGGCCCCGTGAACCAGTCGCACTTCGTGAAGCAGATGCCGGCCGCCAGCGCCACGGCCCACGCCGTCATCGCCTGCCAGCAGAAGCCGCCCACGTACCAGTACCGGCTCGTGCGGCCCGTGTCCATCAGCGCCTCCGCGTCGTACCGCACGGCCCGCGACTTCCGCCGCGCCATGTCGACCGCGTACACGCCGATCCACGCCGAGAACGAGACGGCCAGCAGGATCAGGAAGGTGATGAACGAGCTCAGGAAGCTCTTCGCGACGAGCATCAGCAGCAGACCGCCCACCAGCGAGATGACGGCGTTGATGCTCACGGCCATCGCCCGCGGCAGCTTGACGCCCATCGTCTGGGCGGTGAAGCCGGCCGAGTACATCGACAGGCTGTTGATCAGCAGCATGCCCACGATCGCGGTCGCCAGGTACGGCACCGCCAGCCACGTCGGCAGGATGTCACCCAGGAAGGAGACGGGGTCCGGCGCGTCGGCCAGCCCCGGCGTGGCGACGGCCATCACGGCACCCATGAGCACCATCGGCACCATGACCAGACCCGCACCCGAGACCGTCGCGCCGACGATCTTCTTGCCGGAGGCGGCGTGCGGCAGGTACCGCGCGAAGTCCGGACCGGTCGGCACCCAGCTGATGCCACCGGCGGCGATGGTCCCGATGCCGGCGATCATCATCGCGGTCGTGCCGGCCGGCTTCGAGAAGACGTCGTCCCACTTGATGTGGGTGATCAGGTAGCCCAGCACCAGCACGCTGAAGATGCCGAAGAGGTACGTCGACCACTGGTTGCAGACGTTGAGCGCCTTGCGCCCCATGCCGCTCACCAGGAACGTGCAGGCCACGAAGACGAACAGCGTGATGACGATCAGCACGTTGTTGCTCTTCACGCCGAAGAGCAGGTCGAGGACGGTGAGCACGGCGTACGCGCCCGTCACGGCGTTGATCGTCTCCCACCCGAAGCGGGCGACCCACAGGATCGCCCCCGGGAAGAGGTTGCCGCGCACACCGAACGTGGCGCGCGAGAGCATCGCGCCGGGCGCGCCGCCCCACTTGCCGGAGACGGACAGCACGCCGACGAGGCCGAAGGACACGAGCGCAGCACACGCCGCGACGATCAGGACCTGCCAGAAGTTCAGCGCGTTGAAGACCACCAGGGCCGCGCCCATGGTGAGCAGCAGCACACTGATGTTGGCGGCGACCCAGGTCGGGAAGAGCTCCCGGACCCGGCCGTGCCGCTCGTGATCGGGGACGGGCTCGATGCCGCGGGTTTCTATCGCACTCGCGCCGGTCGCGTCGGGCGCGCCGGTCGCGTCGGGCGCGCCGGTCGCGTCGGGCGCGCCGGCCGCACCGGTCGCGTCGGTCGCACCGGCGGTGCTGGACACGTTGGCGCCATCGGCAGCGTTGTCCATCGTGGGGGCCATATCGGGGGCTCCGTGCAGGGTGAAGCAGGGCGGGGCCTGGGCAGAAAGGGACGTTGGGACTCTACGCGCGTCGCGCGAGCCCACGCCATCGTACTTTGATCTAACTTTGGCCGGTTAGTGCCGTTGGTCCTTGGAGCAAGACACAACAGGACCCGAACGGATGGCCCGCGACCTGCGGCGTCACGGCACTGCGGCGCCCCGCCGCCGAGGTGTCCGATACTGGGTGCGTTATGGACATCGTCATCCTTGCTGTAGTCATCGCTGTGGTCGCGCTCGGCGCGATCAGCGGGCTCGTGGTCAGCAGCCGCAAGAAGAAGCAGCTGCCCCCCGCTCCGCCGAGCAGCCCGTCCGTCACCGCGCCGCCCGCCGAGCCGCACGTCGGCGAGGAGGCCGAGACCCCGCGCGCCGAGGCGCGCCGCACCGTAGAAGAAGTAGAGCTCCCCGAGGCTCCCGCCCCGGTCGTGGAGGAGACCGCGCCGGTCGTCGAGCCGGAGGCCGCGGCCGAGGCCGCCGCTCCGGCCGCTCCGGAGATCGAGGTCCCGGAGCCCACCGCCGGCCGTCTCGTGCGCCTGCGCGCCCGGCTCTCCCGCTCCCAGAACTCCCTCGGCAAGGGTCTGCTGACCCTGCTGTCCCGTGAGCACCTCGACGAGGACACCTGGGAGGAGATCGAGGACACCCTCCTCACCGCCGACGTCGGCGTCGCGCCGACGCAGGAGCTGGTCGAGCGCCTGCGTGAGCGCGTGAAGGTGCTCGGTACGCGCACCCCCGAGGAACTGCGCGCCCTGCTCCGCGAGGAGCTGCTGACGCTCGTCGGCACCGACTTCGACCGCAGCGTCCACACCGAGCCGGGCGTGGGCGTGAACGGCGAGGAGAAGCCCGGCGTCGTCATGGTCGTCGGCGTCAACGGCACCGGCAAGACCACGACCACGGGCAAGCTGGCCCGCGTCCTCGTGGCCGACGGCAAGTCCGTCGTCCTGGGTGCGGCCGACACCTTCCGTGCAGCCGCCGCCGACCAGCTCCAGACCTGGGGCGAGCGCGTCGGTGCCCGGACGGTCCGCGGCCCCGAGGGCGGCGACCCGGCGTCGATCGCCTTCGACGCGGTCAAGGAGGGCATCGCCGAGAACGCGGACGTCGTGCTCGTCGACACCGCCGGCCGGCTGCACACCAAGACCGGGCTCATGGACGAGCTCGGCAAGGTCAAGCGCGTCGTGGAGAAGCACGGCTCGGTCGACGAGGTGCTGCTGGTGCTCGATGCCACCACCGGTCAGAACGGTCTGGTGCAGGCGCGCGTCTTCGCCGAGGTCGTGAACATCACCGGCATCGTCCTCACCAAGCTGGACGGCACCGCCAAGGGCGGCATCGTCGTCGCGGTCCAGCGGGAGCTGGGCGTTCCGGTGAAGCTCGTGGGCCTGGGCGAGGGTGCGGACGACCTGGCGCCGTTCGAGCCGGAGGCGTTTGTCGACGCCCTGATCGGCGAGTAGTCCCGCACGGACCGTCCGGTCGGAGAAAGGGCCCGCGTCGCAGCTGCGACGCGGGCCCTTTCGTATGTGACGGCTCCTTGAAGACGTCGGCCCGGCGAGGCCCCGTCAAGGCCGGGGGTTCACCCGGCGGCGGCCCGGTGGCACACGTAGGCCAGGGTGCCCAGCAGGAGCCGGGCCTCGGGGGGCCGCCCCGCGGTGTCCAGGGCGGGCGGCAGCAGCCACCGCATGGGCCCGAGGCCCGCGAAGTCGGACGGCGGCGCCGTGATGTGATCGCCGTGGCCGAGCCCCCGCAGGTCGAGCCGGGCGTCGTCCCAGCCCATGCGGTAGAGCAGCCGGGGGAGTTCCGCGGCGGCGCCGGGGGCGACGAAGAACAGCGCACGGCCGTGCGGGGTGAGCGCCACCGGCCCCAGCGGCACTCCCATGCGCTCCAGCCGCGCCAGTGCGTGCCGGCCGGCGGCCTCGGAGACCTCCAGTGCGTCGAACGAGCGTCCCGCCGGCAGCAGGACGGCCGCCCCCGGGACCTCCGCCCAGGCGGCCGCCGCCTCGTCCAGCGTGGAGCCCGCCTTGACGGGTGGGGCGAAGGAGAGCGGGTGCGCGCCGGGGGAGGGGCAGTCGGCGATGCCGCACGAGCAGGTGACGCGGCCGCCGCGCGAGGCCCGCGCGCCGGGGACCACGTCCCACCCCCACAGCCCGGTGTACTCCGCGACCGTCGTCACGGCCTCGGACGCGCGGCCTCGACGCCGAGAGCTTGAGCGCAGATCCCGGATGCCGCCGATAGTGAAGCCCATGCCCCCTCCAACGGGTCGTGCTCGCGGATGGTTACGTGTCGGAGTGTCTCGGACACGGACCGTTGCGGACCTCTGTCGTGGGACGGCGCGACGGTGCGCGAGAGGTGGTGCGGCAGCGGCCGCGCGCCGTGGCGCACACCTCTTCACCTTCCCGCTGGTTTCCGCGCGTTCGTTCCGTGTCAAGTCAATCGCGAAGCGGGAGGAAGGAGTTCATTCGTTGGGGTGGCGAATGGTGGCGTTTACTGGACTGCTCTCGCCTGACCGGTGATCGTAGGATTACTTTCGGTACATGAACCCCGCCGGACAAGCGGCCGCACTGCACACGCAAGGCACTGCACAAGCAAGGCACTGCACACGCGAGGCACTGTGAAGGCACGGCAGGCTGTTGGCGGTTCGCGCGCAGACGTGCGGGTGCACGCATGGATGTGAATGCACGTATGGACGCAGGCGCGTAGCCGCGCAGCTGCAGAGTTTCGGATGGGGGCGTTCCCGTGGGCGGCAGTGTCAGTGATGCCGAGGGTGCCGACATGGCTGATGGCGCGGCGGAGGGGTCCGGAGGTGCGGCGGGCGGCAAGCCGCTCGGCAAGGCCGACAAGCTCGACAAGTGCGCCGACAAGACCGCGGACAAATCCGAGAAGCGCCCCAACGGCCAGCTGAATTCGTGGTTCCTGCGCAGCGGATGGTCGAAGGGTGAACTGGCCCGGCAAGTGAACCGGCGCGCCCGGCAATTGGGCGCCCATCACATCAGCACGGACACGTCGCGCGTGCGCCGCTGGCTGGACGGCGAACAGCCGCGCGAGCCGATCCCGAAGATCCTTTCCGAGCTGTTCTCCGAGCGCTTCGGCTGTGTCGTCGGCGTCGAGGACATCGGCCTGCGCGCCGCGCACCAGTCGCCGTCCGTGTCCGGCGTCGACCTGCCGTGGGCGGCCCCGCAGACCGTCGAACTGCTCAGCGAGTTCTCCCGCAGCGACCTGATGCTGGCGCGCCGGGGCTTCCTCGGCACTTCCCTGGCGCTGGCCGCCGGCCCCGCCCTGATCGAGCCCATGCAGCGCTGGCTGGTCCCCGGGTCCACCGGCCGGGACGCCGCGGGCGCCGCCGACCGTGACCGCCCGCGGCGGTCACGGCTGTCCGGGCCCGAGCTGGAGCTGCTGGAGTCGACGGCCGTGATGTTCCGGCAGTGGGACGCCCAGTGCGGTGGCGGCCTCCGCCGCAAGGCCGTGGTCGGGCAGCTCCACGAAGTCACCGACCTGCTGCAGGAACCCCAGCCCGAGGACATCTCGCGACGCCTCTTCCACGTCGCCGCCGAGCTCGCCCAGCTCGCGGGCTGGATGAGCTACGACATCGGCCTGCACCCCACCGCCCAGAAGTACTTCGTGCTGGCCCTGCACGCCGCCAAGGAGGCCGGCAGCCGCCCCCTGGGCTCGTACATCCTCTCCAGCATGAGCCGTCAGATGATCCACCTCGGCCGTCCCGACGACGCCCTGGAGCTCATCCACCTCGGCCAGTACGGCTCGCGGGAGACGGCCACGCCGCGGACCCAGGCCATGTTGTATGCGATGGAGGCCCGCGCGTACGCCAACATGGGCCAGCCCGCCAAGGTCAAGCGCGCGGTGAGCATGGCCGAGGACTGCTTCGGCGACTGCGGGCCCGGCGACGGCGACCCCGACTGGATCCGCTTCTTCTCCGAGGCCGAGCTGAACGCCGAGAACGCCCACTCCTTCCGTGACCTCGCCTACGTGGCCGGCCGCAGCCCCACCTACGCCTCCCTGGCGCGCCCCAAAATGGAGCGGGCCGTCGAGCTCTTCGCCCAGGACAACGAGCACCAGCGCTCCTACGCCCTCAACCTCATCGGCATGGCCACCGTCCACCTGCTGGAGCGCGAGCCCGAGGAATCCACCGTCCTCGCCGGAAAGGCGCTGCGCATCGCCAAGCAGGTCCGCTCGGAGCGGGTCAACAACCGCCTGCGCAAGACGGTCGACAACGCCGTGCGCGAATTCGGCGACGTCGCCGAGGTGATGATGCTGACCGAGCAACTCGCCGTCCACCTGCCGGAATCGGCAGAGGCCGTCCAAGCGGTCTGACCCGGACCGGCCCCCTGACCCGGCCGCGGCGCCCCTCCCGTACCGCCCGACTCGGCCCCCCACGCCAGTCACACAGGAGGATCGCCGCGGCCGGCCCCTGCCACCCGGATCCGGGGAGGGTAGCGGCACGATCGCCTCCGGATCGGCAGTTCACCCCGCCGTAACGCACCCGTCTCCTTCGTCACCGGCGCGAAACAACCCGTAGCGCTCGCCGAAACCGCGCTGCGCGAGCCTCAAGGCGACACCGGCCCACTGGGAAACCGGCCCGCACGGGGGCATGGGCCGCGGCCGCGAGGAGACATCGACATTGAATGGCGCAGATACCGCGTTCGTATTGATCAGTGCCGCGCTCGTGATGCTGATGACACCGGCCCTCGCCTTCTTCTACGGCGGCATGGTGCGGGTCAAGAGCGCGCTCAACATGCTGATGATGTCGTTCGTCTCGCTCGGCATCGTCAGCGTCCTGTGGGTGCTCTTCGGGTACTCCCTCGCCTTCGGTGACGACGTCGGCGCCGGCCTCCTGGGCAACCTCGACCACATCGGCTTCAAGGGCATCACCCCCGAGACCCTCACCGGCGGCAAGGAGGGCATCCCCGTCCTCGCCTTCGCCCTCTTCCAGCTGATGTTCGCCGTCATCACCCCCGCCCTGATGAGCGGCGCCCTCGCCGACCGCGTGAAGTTCAGCGCCTGGGCGCTGTTCATCACGCTCTGGGTGACGGTCGTCTACTTCCCCGTCGCCCACTGGGTCTGGCAGGCCGACGGCTGGCTCTTCAAGCTCAAGGTGATCGACTTCGCCGGCGGCACGGCCGTCCACATCAACGCGGGCATCGGTGCCCTCGCCGCCGTCCTCGTCGTCGGCAAGCGCATCGGCTTCAAGAAGGACCCCATGCGTCCGCACAGCCTGCCCCTGGTGATGCTGGGCGCCGGGCTGCTGTGGTTCGGCTGGTTCGGCTTCAACGCCGGCTCGGCGCTCGCCGCCAACGGCACCGCCGCGAACATGGCCATGAACACCCAGGTCGCCACCGGTGCCGCCATGCTCGGCTGGCTCGCCTACGAGCGCATCCGGCACGGCGCGTTCACCACCCTCGGCGCCGCCTCCGGCGCCGTCGCCGGACTGGTGGCCATCACCCCCTCCGGCGCCGCCGTCAACGCCTTCGGCGCGATCCTCATCGGCCTCGTCGCCGGCGCCGTCTGCTCCTGGGCCGTCGGCCTGAAGTACAAGCTCGGCTTCGACGACTCCCTCGACGTGGTCGGCGTCCACCTCGTCGGCGGCGTCATCGGCACCCTCCTCGTCGGCCTGCTGGCCACCGACGGCGTCGGCGGCCCGGCCCAGCTCGGCCGCCAGGCGGCCGGCGCCTTCTCGGTGATGGCCTACTCCTTCGCCGTCTCCTGGGTCCTTGCCAAGCTCACCGACAAGCTGATCGGCTTCCGGGCGAGCGAGGAGGACGAGCTCAGCGGCATCGACCAGGCGTTCCACGCCGAGACCGCCTACGACTTCAGTGCGGTCGGCGGCGCCGCGGCCGGCCGCGGCACGTCCGCCCACGCCGAGCAGCAGACCCGGAACAAGAAGGTGGACGCATGAAGCTCATCACCGCGGTCGTCAAGCCGCACCGGTTCGAGGACGTCAAGAAGGCCCTGCAGTCCTTCGGCGTCAAGGGCCTGACCGTCACCCAGGCCAGCGGCTACGGCCGCCAGCGCGGCCACACCGAGGTCTACCGCGGCGCCGAGTACGAGATCGACCTCGTACCGAAGATCCGCATCGAGGTCCTCACCGAGGACGACGACGCCGACGACGTCATCGACGTCATCGTCGCCGCCGCCCGCACCGACAAGATCGGCGACGGCAAGGTGTGGGTCGTCCCCGTCGAGACGGTGGTGCGCGTACGCACCGACGAGCGCGGCGCCGACGCGCTCTGACCGGCCGCAACGCCCACCGGGGAGCACCACCCGCCGGGGGAGCACACAGAGCCGGAGAAGCCGCGAGGCACCGGCACCATCGGAGAGGGGCCCCGACATGACGCAGACCGCTGCCACCGCCACCGACCCCGCACCCGGCGGCTACGCGGCGGCCCGGCTGCGCCTCCTCCACGAGGAGTCCCTCTCCGGCCCGCCCCTGCGCACCGGGCTCGCCCGCATCACCGACCGGTGGCTGAGCGACCTCCTCGGCGACGCCCGGGGCGTCGCGCTCGTCGCCGTCGGCGGCTACGGGCGCGGCGAGCTCTCCCCGCGCAGCGACCTCGACGTCCTCCTGTTGCACGACGGCCGGACCGGCGCCCCCGGCATCGCCGCCGTCGCCGACCGCGTCTGGTACCCCGTGTGGGACATGGGCCTCGCCCTCGACCACTCCGTGCGCACCCCCGCCGAGGCCCGCAAGACCGCGGCCGCCGACCTCAAGGTGCACCTGGGCCTGCTCGACGCCCGCCACCTCGCCGGCGACCCCGCCCTCACCACCGCCCTGCGCACCGCCGCCTACGAGGACTGGCGCGCCCAGGCCCCCGACCGCCTGCCCGAACTGCGCGAGCTGTGCGAGGAGCGCGCCCGCCGCCAGGGCGAGCTGCGCTTCCTGCTCGAACCCGACCTCAAGGAAGCGCGCGGCGGACTGCGCGACGCCACCGCCCTGCGCGCCGTCGCCGCCTCCTGGCTCGCCGACGCCCCCCGCGAGGGCCTCGAAGACGCCCGTTCCCTCCTCCTCGACACCCGCGACGCCCTCCACCTCGCCACCGGCCGCGCCGGCGACCGGCTGGCCCTCCAGGAGCAGGACCAGGTCGCCGAACGGCTCGGCCTCACCGACGCCGACGCCCTGCTGCGCGGCGTGTACGAGGCCGCCCGCACCGTCTCCTACGCCGCCGACGTCACCTGGCGCGAGGTGGGCAGGGTGCTGCGGGCCCGCTCCGGACGACCCCGGCTGCGCCGCATCCTCGGCGGCCGTGGCGGCCGCGGGGGCTTCGTCGAGCCCGAGCGCGTCCCGCTCGCGGAGGGCGTCGTCGAGCAGGACGGCGAGGTCGTGCTCGCCCGGACCGCACGGCCCGACCGCGACCCCGTCCTGCCCGTCCGCGCGGCCGCCGCGGCCGCGCGGACGGGGCTGCCGCTCTCCCGGCACGCCGTGCGGCGCATGGCGGGCGCGGCCCCGCTGCCGGTGCCCTGGCCCGCCGAGGCCCGGGAACAGCTCGTCACCCTGCTCGGCGCGGGCGAACCCACCGTCGCCGTCTGGGAGGCCCTGGAGGCCGAGGGCGTCGTCTCCCGGCTGCTGCCCGAGTGGGAGCACGTGCGCTGCCGCCCGCAGCGCAACGCCGTGCACCGCTGGACCGTCGACCGGCACCTGGTCGAGACGGCCGTCCGGGCCTCCTCCCTCACCCGCGGCGTCGGCCGCCCCGATCTGCTGCTCGTCGCCGCCCTGCTGCACGACCTCGGCAAGGGCCGGCCCGGCGACCACAGCGAGACGGGGGCGGCGCTCGCCCGCGCCATCGCGCCCCGGCTCGGCTTCGGCGCCGCCGACACGGACGTCCTCGTCACGCTCGTCCGCCACCACCTGCTGCTCGCGGACACGGCCACCCGCCGGGACCTCGACGACCCCGCCACGATCCGTACGGTCACGGACGCCGTCGGCTCGGCCGGCACCCTGGAGCTGCTGCACGCCCTCACCGAGGCCGACGGCCTCGCCACCGGACCCGCGGCCTGGAGCGGCTGGCGGGCCGGCCTGGTGGCCGAGCTGGTCCGGCGCGCCGCCGCCGCGATGGCGGGGGAGCCGCTGCCCGGCCGTACGGAGCCGGCACCGCCGACGCCCGGGGAGGAACGGCTGACGGCCGAGGCCGCACGCACGGCGGGACCGGTGGTGGCCTTCGGCCCGCACCCCGGCCCCGGGGACGGGGAGACGGTCGCCCTGACCGTCGCGGTCCCCGACCAGCCCGGCGTCCTGCCCGCCACGGCCGGTGTCCTGGCCCTGCACCGCCTGACGGTCCGGGCGGCGGAGCTGCGGGCCGTGGGCGGCACGCTGCTGCTGAACTGGCGGGTGGCGGCCGAGTTCGGCTCCCTGCCCGAGGCGGCCCTCCTGCGGGGCGACCTCGTCCGCGCCCTGGACGGCACCCTCGACATCGCGGCCCGCCTGGCCGAGCGCGAGGCCGCGTACGGCAGGCGCCGCCGCGCGGCAGTCCACGCCCCGGCGCGGGTCACGGTCGCCGGGGGCGGCTCCCGGCACGCGACGGTGCTGGAGGTCCGCGCCCAGGACGCCCCCGGCCTGCTGCACCGCATCGGGCGGGCCCTGGAGGACGCCGGGGTGTGGGTGCGCAGCGCGCACGTGAGCACGATGGGGGCGAGCGCGGTGGACGCGTTCTACGTCACGGGTCCCGAGGGGGCCCCGCTGGCGGACGGGGCGGCGCCGGAGGTGGCCCGCAGGGTGCAGGAGTCGCTGGGCGGCTGACCGGACCGCGAAGGGGCGGATACCCTTGGGGGTCAGCTGCCGCCCCGACTCCGACAGAAGGATCCGCGACCACCGTGTTCGATACCCTCTCCGATCGCCTCGCAGCGACTTTCAAGACCCTGCGGGGCAAAGGCCGCTTGAGTGAAGCGGACATCGACGCCACGGCGCGCGAGATCCGTATCGCCCTCCTTGAGGCCGACGTGGCCCTGCCCGTCGTGCGGGCCTTCATCAAGCAGGTCAAGGAGCGCGCCCTCGGCTCGGAGGTCTCGAAGGCGCTCAACCCGGCGCAGCAGATCATCAAGATCGTCAACGAGGAGCTCATCGGCATCCTCGGCGGCGAGACCCGCCGGCTGCGCTTCGCCAAGACCGCGCCGACCGTCATCATGCTCGCCGGTCTGCAGGGTGCCGGTAAGACCACGCTCGCCGGAAAGCTCGGCAGCTGGCTGAAGGCGCAGGGCCACAGCCCGCTGCTCGTCGCCTGTGACCTCCAGCGCCCCAACGCCGTCAACCAGCTCTCGGTCGTCGCCGAGCGCGCCGGCGTCGGCGTGTACGCGCCGCAGCCGGGCAACGGCGTGGGCGACCCGGTCCAGGTCGCCAAGGACTCGATCGAGTACGCCCGCACCAAGCAGTACGACATCGTCATCGTCGACACCGCCGGCCGCCTCGGCATCGACGCCGAGATGATGCAGCAGGCCGCGGACATCCGCGACGAGGTGCGTCCCGACGAGATCCTCTTCGTCGTCGACGCCATGATCGGTCAGGACGCGGTCAACACCGCCGAGGCGTTCCGCGACGGCGTGGGCTTCGACGGCGTCGTGCTCTCCAAGCTCGACGGCGACGCCCGCGGTGGTGCCGCGCTGTCGGTCGCGCACGTGACCGGCAAGCAGATCATGTTCGCCTCCAACGGCGAGAAGCTGGACGACTTCGACGCGTTCCACCCGGACCGCATGGCGTCCCGCATCCTCGGCATGGGCGACATGCTCAGCCTCATCGAGAAGGCCGAGCAGACCTTCAGCCAGGACGAGGCCGAGAAGATGGCGGCCAAGCTGGCGAAGGGGCCGAAGGAGTTCACGCTCGACGACTTCCTGTCCCAGATGGAGCAGGTCCGCAAGATGGGCAGCATCTCCAAGCTGCTCGGCATGCTCCCCGGCATGGGCCAGATCAAGGACCAGATCAACAACCTCGACGAGCGTGACGTCGACCGCACCGCCGCGATCATCAAGTCGATGACCCCGGCCGAGCGCCAGGACCCGACGATCATCAACGGCTCGCGCCGGGCCCGCATCGCCAAGGGTTCGGGCGTCGACGTCAGCGCCGTCAAGAACCTCGTCGAGCGGTTCTTCGACGCCCGCAAGATGATGTCGCGCATGGCGCAGGGCGGTGGCATGCCGGGCATGCCGGGCATGCCGGGTCTGCCGGGCATGGGCGGTGGCGCAGCGCGCAAGAAGAAGCAGGTCAAGCAGGGCAAGGGCAAGCGCCAGTCGGGCAACCCGATGAAGCGCAAGGCCGAGGAGCAGGCCGCGGCCGCCCGCCGCGAGCAGGCCCAGGCCGCGGGCCCGCTGGGCCTGCCGCCCGGCCAGCCCGGCCAGGACTTCGAACTGCCCGACGAGTTCAAGAAGTTCATGGGCTGATCCCGTCCGTACGTGCGAGAGCCCCCCGGCGCCGGCCGGGGGGCTCTCGTGCGTACCGGGCTACACCCGCGCTATCAGGTAGCGGAACACATTGGGCATCCACACCGTGCCGTCGCCCCGCAGGTACGGGTGGAGCGCCTCGGTGAGCTCCTTGACGACCTGCTCCTCGTCCGTGGCGCGGGCGGCCGCGTCGAAGGCGCCCGTGGAGAGCAGGCCGCGCACCGCGCTGGTGAGGTCGGCGTAGCCGTACGGGCAGGCGACCCGGCCCGAGCCGTCGGGGGTGAGCCCCGCCTCGCGGGCGAGGTTCTCCAGGTCGTCGCGGCCGCTGGGCCGCCAGCGGGCGGGGGCGCACATGGGATCGGCCAGGCGCGCGGCCACCCGGAACGCTCCCGAGGCCGCGCAGCGCTCCTGCGGGCCCCAGCCGGCGAGGACGACGGGGGAGCCGGGCTCGGCGCAGGCGGCGGCGTCGGCGAGGGCCTGCGCCAGGCCGCGCGAGCCGGCGCCCGCACTGAAGAGCGGGTCGAAGGCGGTGATGAGGGTGAAGGCGGGACCGTCGGGGCCGCGGACGGTCTCGGGGCCGCCGAGGCCGAGGCGGGTGCCGTTGCCGGGGGCGCCCTCGGGCAGGAGGCGTTCGCGGGCCAGCTCCAGCCGGCGGGCGTCGCGGTCGACGCCGCAGACCGTGGCACCGCGGGCGGCGGCCATCAGCAGCGCCAGACCGGAGCCGCAGCCGAGGCTGAGCAGGCGGGTGCCGGGGCCGGCCTCCAGGCGCTCGTACACCGCTTCGTAGAGCGGCACCAGCATCCGTTCCTGGATTTCCGCCCAGTCGCGGGCCCGTGAAGCGGGCGAGGTCGGGGACGGCCGGTGCCGCCGCACGAGCGTTGGTGTCATCGAATGCGCCCCAATCCGCCGGGTGAGGTGTCCTGGTCCTGATCCGTGGTTCCGCCCCCATGAGTGCTGCCGAGTGCTGTCGGTGCCGTGCCCGTGCGTGGTCCGTGCGTCGTCCACGCCGTGGCGAAGAACCCCCCGATGCCAGAAAACTCCGCTTCCGCCCGTGAGTCCAGGGGGAGGGCGCGAGAAGGTGCCCGTATGCCCACGATGGCATGTGCCGGGCGTCATCGCACGAAATGGAACCGGCTGCGGAGGGGCGGCCGGAAAGGACGCTCCGGCCGGGAAGACGGGGTTGCGGGCGGACGGATTCACACTCGGCCTGACGGGCCCCGTACCATTCGCAGCATGGCAAAGGCTCCCATTCTCACCCCCCAGGCGGAAGACTTCCCGCGCTGGTACCAGGACTTGATCAACAAGGCCGAGCTGGCCGACAACGGCCCGGTGCGCGGCACCATGGTCATCCGACCGTACGGCTACGGGCTCTGGGAGCGGATGCAGCAGGAGATGGACGCCCGCATCAAGGACGCGGGCGCCTCCAACGCGTACTTCCCCCTCTTCATTCCGCAGTCCTACCTGACGAAGGAGGCGGAGCACGTCGAGGGCTTCGCCCCCGAGCTGGCGGTCGTCACGCACGGCGGCGGCAAGGAGCTGGAGGAGCCGGTCGTCGTCCGGCCGACGTCCGAGACGATCATCAACGAGTACTTCTCGAAGTGGGTGCAGAGCTACCGCGACCTGCCCCTGCTGATCAACCAGTGGGCGAACGTCGTCCGTTGGGAGATGCGTCCGCGCGTCTTTCTCCGCACGAGTGAATTCCTCTGGCAGGAGGGCCACACCGCCCACGCCACGTACGAGGACGCCCGCGACTACGCGGCCCGCATCCACCGCGACGTCTACTACGACTTCATGGTGAACGTCCTCGGTATCGACGTCGTGCTCGGCCGCAAGACGCCCAAGGAGCGATTCGCGGGCGCGATCAACACGCTCACGCTCGAAGGCATGATGGGCGACGGCAAGGCCCTGCAGCTGGGCACCAGCCACGAGCTCGGCCAGAACTTCGCCAAGGCGTTCAACACCTCGTACCTGTCGAAGGACGGGAAGCAGGAGCTCGTCTGGCAGACCTCCTGGGGCGTCTCGACCCGCATGGTCGGCGGTCTGATCATGTCGCACGGCGACGACAGCGGCCTGCGCGTCCCGCCGCGGCTCGCCCCCGTCCAGGCCGTGGTCCTGGCGATCAAGGGCGACGAGGCCGTGCTGGCCAAGGTCCGCGAGATCGGCGACGTGCTGAAGGCCGCCGGCGTGCGGGTGCAGGTCGACGACCGCACCGACACCCCCTTCGGCCGCCGCGCGGTGGACTGGGAGCTCAAGGGCGTGCCCGTCCGCATCGAGATCGGCCCGCGCGACCTGGAGAACGGCACGGCCATGCTGGCCCGCCGCATCCCGGGCGGCAAGGAGCCGGTGCGCATCGACGAGCTGGCCGCGCTGCTGCCCAAGGTCCTGGAGGAGGACCAGGCGCAGCTGCTGCGCGAGTCGCGCGAGCGCCGCGAGTCCCGCACGACGGACGTGAAGACCATCGAGGAGGCCGCCGAGGCCGCCGCCGCCGGCGGCTGGGCGCGCATCCCGTGGGCGACGCTGGGCGCCGAGGGCGAGGCCAAGCTCGCCGAGCAGGCCGTGACCGTGCGCTGCCTGGTGGCCGAGGACGGCTCGGTGCCGGAGTCGGACGACGCCCCGGGCGCCGTCGCCATCGTCGCGCGCGCCTACTGATCCGCCTGCCCCCGGGTGTGCGCTCCGGCGCGCGCCCGGGGGTTTTGCGCGCGGGGCGTGCAGCGGCGCCCGGAGGGGTCGTCCGATCGATCGTCTCGCCCGTCCGACGGTCGTCCGACGGGCCGGTGCGTTCTTACTGATGCGTCAGTACGTCCCACCTTGCGAACTGGTGCACGGCTCATCCGCCTTCTCCGCAGTTCTGCGCACCCGCCCTCCTCAGGACGTATGAGGCGGGAAACTGACTGGTACGTGCAAATTATTTGGGATGGCCCGGTATCGGAACACCGGGCTGCCCCTGCTCGTTGTCACGACGTGAGCACGACACCACCTGTTCTCGCCGCAGAGCTGGCGCAGGCGTGGGCCGACATTCAGCGGTTCCACCCCGAGCTGCCGGATCTAGCCGCGCCCGAATCGTTGATCGGGGAGTCGTCGTCCGCCTGCGGCGCCGAGCTCTCCTTCGAAAGGCTGCTGCACGAGGCAGTGCACGGCATCGCGGCCGCCCGCGGTGTCCGGGACACCTCACGCGCCGGCCGCTATCACAATCGCCGGTTCCTGGCGATCGCCGAGGAGCTGGGGCTCGACCACAGCGATGAGCCGCATCCCAGTAGCGGGTTCTCGCTCGTCGTGCTCAATCCGGAGGCGCGCAAGCGCTACCGCCCGACGATCGACAGACTGCAGCGCGCCCTGAAGGCGCACACGGTCGCCACCACCGCCGACACCTCGCGCACCTTCCGCGGGCCGGCGGCACGGCACGGCTCGTCCGGCGGCGGGGTGCGGGTGAAGGCGGTCTGCGAGTGCGGGCGCAACGTCCGGGTCGTCCCCTCGGTCCTCGCCCAGGCGCCGATCATGTGCGGGGGCTGCGGCCAGCCGTTCCGGATCCCCGAGGCCGTCTCGGTCGGCTGAGCGCGGCGGGTTCCCGCCGCGGTTCGGCGGGCTCGTGGTGGTGTGGCACAATGAGTGGCTGTACTCGACAGTCGCATAGGACCCCTCTCTCCTCCGGCTGACGCGTCCATCGGGCACCCCGAGTACCGCAAACCCCACGTGGCATCTCGTTGTGCCCCACCACGTCAAGACCAGGAGACACCACTCCAGTGGCAGTCAAGATCAAGCTGAAGCGTCTGGGCAAGATCCGTTCGCCTCACTACCGCATCGTCGTCGCCGACTCCCGTACCCGCCGTGACGGCCGGGCCATCGAGGAGATCGGTCTGTACCACCCGGTGCAGAACCCCTCGCGCATCGAGGTCGACAGCGACCGTGTCCAGTACTGGCTGGGTGTCGGCGCGCAGCCGACCGAGCCCGTCATGGCCATCCTCAAGGTCACCGGCGACTGGCAGAAGTTCAAGGGCCTGCCGGCCCCGGCCCCGATGCTCGTCGCCGAGCCGAAGGCCGACAAGAGCGGTCTCTTCGACGCCGCCGTGAGCGCCGTCGGCGACGCGAAGGGTGAGGCCATCACCCCCAAGGCGAAGAAGTCGGAGAAGAAGGACGAGGCCGAGGCGGCCGAGTCCTCTGAGTCGACCGAGGCCTGAGGATGCTCGAGGAGGCCCTTGAGCACCTCGTAAAGGGCATCGTCGACAATCCCGACGACGTGCAGGTCGCCTCGCGCAACCTGCGCCGCGGGCGCGTGCTGGAGGTCCGGGTGCACCCCGACGACCTCGGCAAGGTGATCGGCCGCAACGGCCGCACCGCGCGCGCACTGCGCACCGTCGTGGGCGCCCTCGGCGGCCGTGGCATCCGTGTCGACCTCGTCGATGTGGACCAGGTCCGCTGAGAAGCGACAGAGCACCGGCACGGGCCGGGAAGGGTTTCCCTTCCCGGCCCGTTGTTGCGTTCGTACGGCTGTTGCGTTCGTACGGCCGTGTTCATCCAAGAAGCGTGTGAGAAGGAATTAGTAGCGTGCAGCTCGTAGTCGGCAGGATCGGCCGCGCCCACGGCATCAAGGGCGAGGTCACCGTTGAGGTCCGCACGGACGAGCCCGAGCTGCGGCTCGGGCCCGGGGCGGTGCTGGCCACGGACCCCGCGGGCGTGGGACCGCTGACCATCGAGACCGGCCGCGTGCACAGTGGACGGCTGCTGCTGCGCTTCGCCGGCGTCGGTGACCGCACGGCCGCGGAGGCGCTGCGCAACACGCTGCTGATCGCCGAGGTCGACCCGGACGAGACCCCCGAGGACCCGGACGAGTTCTACGACCACCAGCTGATGGACCTCGACGTCGTCACCGTCGACGGCACGCCCGTCGGCCGGATCACGGAGATCTCCCACCTGCCGTCCCAGGACCTGCTGATCGTCGAGCGGCCCGACGGCAGCGAGGTGATGATCCCCTTCGTGGAGGAGATCGTCACGGAGATCGACCTGGAGGAGCAGCGGGCGGTCGTCGACCCGCCGCGCGGTCTCCTCGACAGCGAGGAGGCCGAGGTGGCCAGCTCCCGCGACGCCGACGAGTCCGGTGAGGGTGACGCCTGATGCGCCTCGACGTCGTCACGATCTTCCCCGAGTACCTCGAACCGCTGAACGTCTCGCTCGTCGGCAAGGCCCGGGCCCGCGGCCGGCTGGACGTGCGCATCCACGACCTGCGGGAATGGACGCACGACAAGCACAACACGGTCGACGACACGCCGTACGGCGGCGGCCCCGGCATGGTCATGAAGCCCGAGCCCTGGGGCGAGGCCCTGGACTCGGTCATCGCATCCGGCGAGGAGGGCGCGCGCCCGGTCGTCGTCGTGCCCACGCCCAGTGGCAAGCCGTTCACTCAGGCGCTCGCCGTCGAGCTGTCCGAGCAGCCCTGGCTGGTCTTCACCCCCGCCCGCTACGAGGGCATCGACCGCCGTGTCATCGAGGAGTACGGCGACCGCCTCGACGTGCGCGAGGTCTCCATCGGCGACTACGTCCTGGCCGGCGGCGAGGCCCCGGTCCTGGTCATGGTCGAGGCCATCGCCCGGCTGCTGCCCGGCGTGCTCGGCAACGCCGAGTCGCACCGCGACGACTCCTTCGCCCCCGGCGCCATGGCCGACCTGCTCGAAGGACCCGTCTACACCAAGCCGCCGGAGTGGCGCGGCCGCGGCATCCCGGACGTCCTGCTCAGCGGCCACCACGGGAAGATCGCCCGGTGGCGCCGCGACGAGGCGTTCCGCCGGACGACCGCCAACCGGCCGGACCTCATCGAGCGGGCCGACCCGGCCGCCTTCGACAAGAAGGACCGCGAGATGCTCTCGATCCTGGGCTGGGGCCCGGGCGAGGACGGCCGATTTGGGCGTACGGCCCCGGACGTGGAAGAATAAGCCGTTGCCGTCCGCCCGGCGCACGCCCCTGCCACAGGGGGAACGACGTCCGCCCGGCGCACCGGCACCCTCCCACTTCGGCACGATTCCGCTGATGACCTGTGGCATCGGCGAGGAAGCAGACGCACATGTCCTCCCTGCTCGACAACGTCAACGGCGCCTCCCTGCGCACCGACGTCCCGGCCTTCCGCCCCGGCGACACCGTGAACGTCCACGTTCGCGTCATCGAGGGCAACCGCTCCCGCATCCAGCAGTTCAAGGGTGTCGTCATCCGCCGTCAGGGCGCGGGCGTCAGCGAGACCTTCACGGTCCGCAAGGTCTCCTTCTCCGTCGGCGTCGAGCGCACCTTCCCGGTGCACAGCCCGATCTTCGAGAAGATCGAGCTCGTGACCCGCGGTGACGTCCGTCGCGCCAAGCTGTACTACCTCCGTGAGCTCCGCGGCAAGGCCGCGAAGATCAAGGAGAAGCGCGACAACTGAGCTTCTCGCCGGAGTCCCGGACCGGCCGGATAGGCTTTCGGTCCGATGGACACCGACGCACAGCTTTCGGAGCGCGACCGCTCTCCAGCACCCGATGAGGCACCCGGCGACGGGATGCCCGCCCAGGGCGCGGAGCAGGGGTCGCGCTCCGCTCGTTTTCCCCGGCGGGTCCGGCAGCTCCGGCTGGTCCGGCAGTGGCTGACCGGCGGCGGTCCGCTGCGCCGCGCGGGTCTGCTGCTGATCGTCTGTTTGGTCTTCCTGCTTCTGGTCAGCAGCTACGTTGTGCAGCCCTTCCAGATCCCCAGCGGCTCGATGCAGCAGACCTTCCGGGTCGGCGACCGCGTACTGGTCAACAAGCTGGCCTACCGCTTCGGCGAGCGGCCGCGGCGCGGCGATGTGATCGTCTTCGACGGCACCGGCTCCTTCGTCCAGGACACGCCGTCGGAAAACCTCGTGACGGCGCTGATCCGCAAGGGCGCCTCGGCCGTCGGGCTGATGCGCCCGGCGGAGACCGACTACATCAAGCGCGTCGTGGGCGTCGGCGGGGACAGGGTCCGGTGCTGCGACCGGCGCGGGCGGCTGGAGGTCAACGGCCGGCCGGTGCTGGAGGAGTATCTGTATCCGGGTGACGAACCTTCCCGAGTCCCGTTCGACATCGTGGTGCCGGAGGGCAAGCTATGGGTCATGGGTGACCATCGCAGTGACTCCCGTGACTCCCGAGACCACTTGGGCGAGCCCGGTGGTGGCACGGTCCCGCTGGACCGGGTCATCGGGCGTGCCGACTGGATCGGCTGGCCGCTGGGCCGGATGACGTCGCTGAAGCGACCGGACGCCTTCGCGAACGTCCCGGACCCGGGCGCTCCGGGAGGGGGCGCGGGGCATCCCGGCGGTCCCCATGGGTAGTCGGGGGCGTACACAGGTACGGACGGGCGCGGGGGCTCGTGCACGCACCGGCTCCCACGCCCGCACCACCCCCGCGGCCCCGGACCACGGCCCCGCCGAAGCGGGGGCGCCGCCCGCCGCCACCGGGGGACGGGCGTCCCGGCGCAAGGCCGCGAAGCGGGCCAAGCGGCGCCGCCAACGGTCGGCGATCAAGGAGGTGCCCATCCTCATAGGGGTGGCGCTGCTGATCGCCCTGGTGCTGAAGACCTTCCTCCTGCAGGCGTTCGTGATCCCGTCGGGGTCGATGGAACAGACCATCCGCATCGGCGACCGGGTGCTGGTGGACAAGCTGACGCCGTGGTTCGGCTCCCGGCCGGAGCGGGGCGACGTGGTGGTCTTCCGGGACCCCGGGGGGTGGCTGGACGGCGAGCAGTCCTACGGCGGCCACGACCCGGTGGTCGTCAAGCAGGTGAAGGAGGGGCTCGCCTTCATCGGCCTGCTCCCCTCGGCCGGCGAGCAGGACCTGATCAAACGGGTGATCGGCACCGGCGGGGACACCGTCAAGTGCTGCGACAACGACGGACGGGTCACGGTCAACGGAAAGCCCCTCATCGAGCCGTACGTCCATCCGGGGAATCCGCCCTCGCAGCTCAAGTTCGAGGTGAAGGTCCCCGCGGGCCGGCTCTTCGTCATGGGGGACCACCGCTCCGATTCGGCGGATTCGCGGTACCACCTGACCGAGCCGGGGCAGGGAACGATCGCGGAAGGCCAGGTCGTGGGGCGTGCGGTGGTGATCGCCTGGCCCCTGGGGCACTGGCGCGGACTGTCGCAGCCGGAGCCCTTCGCCGCCGTGCGGGACGCGCCCCGTACGGGGACGCGAGCGGACGCTTCGGCGCATAGTGTGTCCTCCATGGATCAAGAAGGGTTGATCCGGCTCCCGAGCCCTGCGGAACTCCCGCTCGTTATGGGAGTGGTGGGCCTGCGTCGTGTGTGCGACAGGCGGCAGCGTGGAGTGAGGAGTGGATGTGGGGGACTTGGCGGTCGGCGCACGTTCCGGTCACGGAGAGCCCGAAAAGCGGCCCGGGCGGACGGATGAGCCGCTCGGGCAGGCGTCCGGCGGACCCGGCGGCGCGGCCGCCGCGGACGCGCCGGGCGGTGCCGGGGCCCAGGCGGCCCCGGGTCCCGTCGGCGCCGGCCCCGACGCCGCGCCCGTGACGCCCGGGGCGGGCGGCGGGGACGCGGGCGACGGCGAGGGAGCCGCGCGGCCCCGCAGGGAGCCGAAGAAGCAACGATCCTTCTGGAAGGAACTGCCGATCCTCGTCGGCATCGCCCTGCTACTGGCGCTGGTCATCAAGACCTTCCTGGTGCAGGCGTTCTCGATCCCCTCCGAGTCGATGCAGAACACCCTCCAGCGCGGCGACCGGGTGCTGGTGGACAAGCTGACGCCGTGGTTCGGGGCGAAGCCCGAGCGGGGCGAGGTCGTCGTCTTCCACGACCCGGGCGGCTGGCTGGGCGAGACCCCGGCCGCGGACAACGGCCCGGTGGCCGGCGGTATCCAGAAGGTGCTCAGCTTCGTCGGCCTGATGCCCTCCGCGGAGGAGAAGGACCTGATCAAGCGGGTCATCGCGGTCGGCGGCGACACCGTCGAGTGCAAGGGCAACAACGACCCGGTCGTGGTCAACGGCAAGGCGCTGGACGAGCCGTACATCTTCCCCGGCAACACGCCCTGCGGGGACAAGCCCTTCGGCCCGATCAAGGTGCCGGACGGCCGGATCTGGGTGATGGGCGACCACCGCCAGGACTCCCTCGACTCCCGCTACCACCAGGACCTGGACCGCTTCCAGGGCACGGTCTCGGAGGACGAGGTCGTCGGCCGCGCCATCGTGATCGCCTGGCCGGTGAACCGCTGGTCCACCCTCCCCGTCCCGTCGACCTTCGACCAGCCCGGCCTGAGCGCGGCCGCGGCCGTCGCACCGCCGGCGCTCGGGCTCGCGGGCGCGGTGCCGCTGGTGCTGTGGCGCCGGCGCCGTGCGCTGCGCAAGGACGCCGAAGCCCTCGCCAGGGGCTGACCGACGCCGGTACCGCCGGGTAGTGTGCGATTCCGTGCCCCCGGGCATGCGGAATCCGATCTTCCATAGGGGCGTGCGACCGCCCCGTGGATCCTGAAGCGGGGCGGGAGACGGCATGAGCGCAACCGACGGAACGGAACGCAGCGCGGCAGGCGGTGCGGAAAGCAGCGCCCCCAGCAGCGCGGAACATAGCGCGACCGACGGTGGGGAACGCGGCGCGACCGACGGTGCGGAACGCAGCGCGGCCGGCGCAGCGGAACGTGATGACGACGGCCGCGGCCGGACGGGCAGGGTGCTGTCCGGGCTGGCCGTGGCCGTCGGCTGTGTGCTCTTCCTCGGCGGCTTCGCCTGGGCGGCCCTGCTGTACCGGCCCTACACCATCCCCACCGACTCGATGGAGCCCACGATCGGCCGTGGCGACCGGATCCTGGCCCAGTCCATATCCGGCGACCAGGTGCGCCGCGGCGACGTCGTGGTCTTCGTGGACCAGGCATGGGGCAGCTCCCCGATGGTCAAACGCGTCGTCGGCATCGGCGGCGACAAGATCGAGTGCTGTGACCGGCAGGGCCGGCTGACCGTCAACGGCGAGCCCGTCGAGGAGCCGTACATCGACGCCGACGGCCCGGCCTCACGCACCGGCTTCTCCGCCACCGTGGCCGAGGGCCGGCTGTTCCTCCTCGGCGACCACCGCACCGACTCCCTCGACTCCCGCAGCCACATGGCCGACGGCGGACAGGGCACGGTTCCGCGCGGCGCGGTCACGGCACGCGTGGACGCCACGGCCTGGCCGTTCGCCCGCGCCGGCATGCTCGACCGGCCCGCCTCCTTCGCCGCGCTGCCCGGCGGCACCTCCCGCCCCGGCCCGCTGGTGCTCATCACGACGTGCGTCGTCGCGGGCGCGGCGCTCATCCTGGGAGGTGCGGCGTACGGACCGCTGGCCCGGCGCCTGACGGGACGCGGAAAGGCGGCGGTGCCCCATGGCTGACCCTGGTCCCCCCGGCCCCGGCCTGCGCCGGGCCGCCCGCGTCATCCTGCTCGACCCCGCCGACCGCGTACTGCTGATGCACGGCTACGAGCCCGCCGACCCGGCCGTCACCTGGTGGTTCACCCCGGGCGGCGGACTGGAGGGAGACGAGAGCTGGGAGGAGGCGGCGCGCCGCGAGCTGGCCGAGGAGACCGGCATCACACAGATCGAGCTCGGGCCGGTGCTCTGGCTGCGGACCTGCTCCTTCCCTTTCGACGGGCGGCACTGGGAGCAGGACGAGCGCTACTACCTCGCCCGCACCGAGCAGACCCCCGCCTGGACCGGCGGCGGGACGGAGCTGGAACGGCGCAGCATCACGGGACTGCGCTGGTGGACGTGCGCGGAACTGCTGGCGGCGCGTGAGACGGTGTATCCGACCAGGCTCGCCGAGCTGCTGCGTACGCTGCTCGACGAGGGGCCCCCGAATACGCCAGTGCTCCTGGAGACTGAGCGCGCCTGACGCACAATGGGGGGACGCACGGCTGAAGGGGAACATGCCATGAGCGCCGAGGACCTCGAAAAGTACGAGACCGAGATGGAGCTGAAGCTCTACCGGGAGTACCGCGACGTCGTCGGTCTGTTCAAATACGTGATCGAGACCGAGCGCCGCTTCTACCTCACGAACGACTACGAGATGCAGGTGCACTCCGTCCAGGGTGAGGTCTTCTTCGAGGTCTCGATGGCCGACGCCTGGGTGTGGGACATGTACCGGCCCGCGCGGTTCGTGAAGCAGGTGCGGGTGCTCACGTTCAAGGACGTGAACATCGAGGAGCTCAACAAGACGGACCTCGACCTGCCGGGGACCTGAGCCTTCGTCGCGGCCGGGGCTGGGGCCGGGGCCGGGGCTGGGCTTGGCTGGGGCCGGGGGTCCGGGCCGGGGCCCAGGGTGGGGCCGGAACCTCTCGTTCGAGTGGCGGGGTTTTCCCCAAGCGACGGGTTATCCACCAAGATCCAACGGGATGGCCCGGGGGCTTCATAGTCGGCACCGGAGGTGGTGTTGATGAACGCCCGAGGGGGACTCGGCCGCTACGGGGAGGGCCTGGCGGTGCGCCGGCTGACCGAGGCCGGAATGACGGTGCTGGCACGCAACTGGCGGTGCCGCCAGGGCGAGATCGACGTCGTGGCGCTCGACGGCGACGTCCTGGTGATCTGTGAGGTCAAGGCCCGGCGCGGCGGCGCGTACGAGCACCCGATGGCGGCGGTCCGGCCCGGCAAGGCCGACCGCCTGCGGATACTGGCCGGCCACTGGATGGCCCGGCACGGCGGGGCACCGCCGGGCGGGGTGCGCATCGACGTGGTGGGCGTGGTGGTCCCGGACCGCGGCGCGCCCGTCGTCGAGCACGTCAGGGGGGTGGCCTGATGGGATTCGCCCGTACGTGCTCGGTGGCCCTGGTCGGGGTCGAAGGGGTGGTCGTCGAGGTCCAGGCCGACCTGGAGCCCGGCGTGGCCGCCTTCACGCTGGTGGGGCTGCCCGACAAGAGCCTGGTCGAGAGCCGGGACCGGGTGCGGGCCGCCGTGGTCAACTCCGGTGCCGAATGGCCGCAGAAAAAGCTCACCGTGGGACTCAGCCCGGCCTCCGTGCCCAAGAGCGGTTCGGGATTCGACCTCGCGGTGGCCGTGGCGGTGCTGGGCGCCGCCGAAGCCGTCGATCCCGCGGCCATCGCCGACCTGGTGATGATCGGTGAGCTGGGGCTCGACGGCCGGGTCCGCCCCGTACGGGGCATCCTCCCGGCCGTGCTCGCCGCAGCCGACACCGGATACCGCCAGGTCGTCGTGCCGGAACAGACCGCGGCGGAGGCGGCACTGGTGCCCGGCGTCTCCGTCCTGGGAGTGCGCAGTCTGCGCCAGCTCATCGCGATCCTCACCGACGCCCCGGTGCCGGAGGAGGAACCCCCGGGACAGGGCCGGCCCGACCCCATGCTGGCCGGCCTGCTGGTGCCCGGCGCCGGCGTGGGAAGCGGCTCGGCCGCCAGCGCCCGCACGGCCGGGGAAGGGACGGGCGGGCCGGACCTCGCGGACGTGGCGGGCCAGCACACCGCACGGCTCGCCCTGGAAGTGGCCGCCGCCGGCCGCCACCACCTGCTGCTCTCCGGACCGCCGGGCGCGGGCAAGACGATGCTCGCCGAACGACTTCCGGCGATCCTTCCCCCGCTGACACAGCAGGAGTCCCTGGAGGTGACCGCAGTCCACTCGGTGGCGGGCATGCTGCCGCCGGGCGAGCCCCTGGTCGCGGCGGCTCCCTACTGCGCGCCGCACCACTCCGCGACGATGCAGTCGCTGGTCGGCGGCGGCAACGGCCTGCCCCGACCCGGCGCCGTCTCCCTCGCCCACCGGGGAGTGCTCTTTCTCGACGAGGCGCCGGAGTTCAGCACCAAGGCCCTGGACGCGCTGCGCCAGCCGCTGGAGTCCGGGCACGTGGTGGTGGCCCGCACGGCGGGAGTGGTGCGGCTGCCCGCCCGCTTCCTGATGGTGCTGGCCGCCAACCCCTGTCCCTGCGGCCGGCACACCCTGCACGGAGCGGGCTGCGAATGCCCCGCCTCGGTCATCCGCCGATACCAGGCCCGGCTCTCCGGCCCCCTGCTGGACCGGGTGGACCTACGGGTCGAGGTCGAACCCGTGCAGCGCGCCGACCTCCTGGGACAGGGCGGCCGGGGCGAGCCGACGGCCGTGGTCGCCGCGCGGGTCGCCGAGGCAAGAGCCCGGGCCGCCGCCCGGCTCGCGGACACCCCCTGGACCGCCAACAGCGAAGTGCCCGGCCATGAGCTGCGCACCCGCTGGCAGGCGGCCCCCGGAGCACTCGCCCCCGCCGAGCGCGACCTGGAACGGGGCCTGCTGACGGCCCGTGGGCTGGACCGCGTCCTGCGGGTCGCCTGGACCCTCGCGGACCTCACCGGTCACGACCGCCCCGAGGCCGACGACGTGACCCTGGCCCTGGAGCTGCGCACCGGCATCGCCCGGGGCGCCCCGCTGCCGGTCCGGCGACCGGTGCTGCTGCCCGAACGGGTGCCGGTCCGCGGAGACGAGTCGTGAGCGGGGGCCCGTCGTGAGCGGGGGAGTGAGCGATGCGGAGCGGCTGGCGCGGGCGGCGCTGACGCGGCTGACCGAGCCGGGTGACGAACACGTCGGGCGGTGGCTGCGGCAGCTGGGCGCGGTGGAGCTGGTGCAGGCGCTGACCGGGGCCGGACCGCCGCCCGAAGGGGCCCGCCCGGACCGGCTGGAGGGATGCCGGGCCCGGGCGGAGACGCTCGATCCCCGGGCCGACCTCGCCGCCGTCGCCCGGCTCGGCGGCCGCTTCCTGTGCCCGGGCGAGCCCGAATGGCCCGGACAGCTCGACGACCTGGGGGACGCCCGGCCCATCGGGCTGTGGGTGCGCGGCAGCGCGAACGTACGGCTGTGGGCGCTGCGGTCCGTCGCCGTCGTCGGCGCCCGGGCCTGTACCGACTACGGCTCGCACGTCGCGGCCCTCCTCGGGTCGGGGCTCGCGGAGCGCGGCTGGGTGGTGGTCTCCGGAGCGGCGTTCGGCGTCGACGGCGCGGCGCACCGGGGAGCGCTCGCCGCGGGCGGGGCGACGGTGGCCGTGCTGGCCTCGGGGGTCGACGTGCCCTACCCGCGCGGACACGCGGAACTGATCGCGCGGATCGCCGAACAGGGTCTCGTCCTCGCCGAGTTGCCGCCGGGCGGGCACCCCACGCGCAGCCGCTTCGTGATGCGCAACCGCGTCATCGCCGCCCTGACGCGCGGAACGGTGGTCGTGGAAGCCGAGTACCGCAGCGGATCGCTCGTCACCGCCCGCCGGGCCCGCGCGCTGGGGCGGCAGACGATGGGCGTGCCCGGCCCCATCACCTCGGGGCTCTCCGCCGGGGTGCACGAACTGCTGCGCGAAGGGGCGTGCCTGGTGACCGACGCCGACGAGGTCACCGAGCTGGTCGGCAGCATCGGCGAGCTCGCCCCCGAGCGACGAGGGCCGGTCATCCCCCGGGACCTGCTGGAGCCGGGGGCCCGGCGAGCCCTGGAGGCGGTGCCCGGCCGGGGCGGCGGCGAGCTCGCGCTCATCGCCCGCAACGCCGGGATGGGCCGGGACCGCACGCTCGCCAGCCTGTACGAACTCCGGGCGCTGGGGTTCGTGGAACGGCTGGGCGATCGCTGGCAGTTGGCTGACGCGGCGTCAACATCCGGCACCACCAAGCCCCCCGGACGGCGCCCCCCTGTGCGGCGAGGCGGTCCTTGACCTGGGGTGATCGGGTGAAAGGGTTAAGGAGGTGACCGCGACGGCCGATACGGCGGGCTCCGTGCGGCCGACGGTCGCCGCCCGTGGCCGTCACGCGTGAAGCGGCCCGCGGAGGGCCCCACCCCGCGGAACGCATCCGTGCATATCGAAGGGGTCTCCTCGCTCACCGCAGCGCCGCAGTCACGCTACGCTCACGGAATCCATCCATTCGTACCACCCGATCCACCGTCCACAGCAGAACGGCTCAAGACGACGAATGCCCCAGCACACCTCCGGGTCCGACCGCGCGCCGGCACCGCCCGCAGCACGCGGCGCCGTGCGCCCTCCCGCACCCTCGACGCTCGATGAGCTGTGGCGGTCGTACAAGGCATCGGGCGACGACCGGCTGCGGGAGCAACTGATCCTTCACTACTCACCCCTGGTGAAATACGTGGCGGGCCGCGTCAGCGTCGGGCTGCCGCCCAATGTGGAGCAGGCCGACTTCGTCTCCTCCGGGATCTTCGGCCTCATCGACGCCATCGAGAAGTTCGACCCCACCCGCTCCATCAAGTTCGAGACCTACGCGATCACCCGCATCCGCGGCGCGATGATCGACGAACTCAGGGCGCTGGACTGGATCCCGCGCTCCGTCCGGCAGAAGGCGCGCGCCGTCGAACGCGCCTACGCGACCCTGGAGGCCGAGCTGCGTCGTACGCCATCGGAGGCCGAGGTCGCGGCCGAGATGGGCGTCACCCTCGACGAACTGCATGCGGTCTTCAGCCAGTTGTCCCTGGCCAACGTGGTCGCCCTGGAGGAGCTGCTGCACGCGGGCGGCGAGGGCGGTGACCGCCTGAGCCTCATGGACACCCTGGAGGACACCGCGGCCGACGACCCCGTCGAGGTCGCCGAGGACCACGAGCTGCGCAGGCTGCTGGCCCGCGCGATCAACACCCTCCCCGAGCGGGAGAAGACCGTGGTCACCCTCTACTACTACGAGGGGCTCACCCTCGCCGAGATCGGCCACGTCCTCGGCGTCACCGAGAGCAGGGTGAGCCAGATCCACACCAAGTCCGTCCTGCAGCTGAGGGCCAAGCTCGCGGACGTCGGGCGCTGAATCGTCCGCTGAATCGTCCCTCCAGCGTCGTCCCCGGCAGGCCCTGTCCGTAAAGTGGGAGCGTGCCCAGGATTCGAGCGGCCTCAGTGGCCGAGCACCGGACGATGCAGCGCGGCGCCCTGCTGGACGCCGCCCGCTCCCTGCTGTCCGAAGGCGGGACGGAGGCCCTGACCTTCCCCGCCCTCGCCGAGCGCACGGGACTCGCGCGGTCCTCGGTCTACGAGTACTTCCGCTCCCGGGCCGCCGTGGTCGAGGAACTGTGCGCCGTCGACTTCCCCGTCTGGGCGGCGGAGGTCGAGGCCGCCATGGAGCGGGCCGACACGCCTGAGGGGAAGATCGAGGCATATGTGCGGCAGCAGCTGACGCTCGTCGGCGACCGCCGCCACCGCGCCGTGGTCGCCATCTCCGCCGGGGAGCTGGACGCCGGCGCCCGCGAGAAGATCCGCGCCGCGCACGGCGGCCTGGTCACCATGGTCGGCGAAGCACTCATGGCCCTCGGCCACGAGCAGCCCCGCCTGATCGCCATGCTGCTCCAGGGCGTCGTCGACGCCGCCGTCCGCCGCATCGAGCTCGGCGCGGCCGAGGAACCGGACCGCATCACCGAGGCCGCCGTCGCCATGGCACTACGAGGCGTCCGCGGCTGACGGGGCCCTCCCCCCTCCCCCCTCCCCCCTCCCCCCTCCCCCCTCCCCCCTCCCCCCTCCCCCCTCCCCCCCTCCCCCCTCCCCGGCCCCCTCCACTGCCTGCAGACCCCTTCACTGCGTCTACTGCGTGAACCCGAACCCGATGGTGGTGCCCGGGCGCCCGTCCGTCAGGGGGAGCAGGCGCGAGGGCGGGCGGCGCAGCATCCAGGGTGGGAGCAGCGTCAGCGGGTCCAGGTAGGCGTCGCCGCGGCGCAGGCCCCAGTGCAGGCAGGTCGTCGCGCCGCAGTGGGACGGGCCGGCCTCCAGCACTCCCAGCACCGCACCCGCCGTCACACGGTCGCCCTCGCGCACCATCGCGCGCACCGGTTCGTACGTCGTGCGCAGCGGCGGGCTGCCCGTTCCCGTCAGCTCGACCGCCACCACCCCGCGGCCCGCGACCGTGCCCGCGAAGGACACCGTTCCGGGGGCGGCGGCCCGCACCGGGCTGCCCGGTGGGGCGCCCAGGTCCGCGCCCCGGTGTCCGGCGGCCCAGGGGGCCGGAGGCGGGCGCCAGGCCCGGAGGACCGGTGGCCGGGGAGCCAGCGGCCACGAGCGGCTGGCGGCCGGCCCCTGCGGACCTGGCCCCTGCGGACCTGGCCTCTGCAGACCCGGGCCTTGTGGGCCTGGGCCCTGTGGCCCCGGGCTCTCGGGGCCCGGGCCCTGGGGGCCCGGGCGCGGCGCCGGGGCGGGGGCGGCCTGGGGCGCGGTGGTGCAGAGGAGGAGGGCGAGCACGCCGAGCACCAGCGGTCGCACAGCCGTACGGAGTCGTCGCATGGAGTCACCATGCCCGGAAGGCGGCGGTGCTCGGGGATCTTGAGCGCAACCTGTGGACTACTCGCGGGTTGTGGACAACGCCGTCACCCGGCGCTTCTCCGGTCCCGTACACTTCTCATGGCGATCCGGGTCACCGGGTCGACTTCGCACGCCCCGCCACCGGCGCGTCAGACCCTCTCGGGCAGCACGGTGGCCGTGTCTCTCGGTCCATGGAACGGCTCCTCGCAAGGGTGACGTCCACGGCAGGCGCGTCGGGGCGTCAGGAGCGGCGGCCGCCCGGCCGTCGTGGAACCGAGTATTTCAAGGAGCGCGGCCATGGCCGTCGTCACGATGCGGGAGCTGCTGGAGAGCGGCGTCCACTTCGGTCACCAGACCCGTCGTTGGAACCCGAAGATGAAGCGTTTCATCTTCACGGAGCGCAACGGCATCTACATCATCGACCTGCTCCAGTCGCTGTCGTACATCGACCGCGCCTACGAGTTCGTCAAGGAGACCGTCGCGCACGGCGGCTCCATCATGTTCGTCGGTACGAAGAAGCAGGCCCAGGAGGCCATCGCCGAGCAGGCGACCCGTGTCGGCATGCCCTACGTCAACCAGCGCTGGCTGGGCGGCATGCTCACCAACTTCTCGACCGTCTACAAGCGCCTGCAGCGCCTGAAGGAGCTCGAGCTCATCGACTTCGAGGACGTGGCCGCCTCCGGCCTCACCAAGAAGGAGCTCCTGGTCCTCTCCCGCGAGAAGGCCAAGCTGGAGAAGACCCTCGGTGGTATCCGCGAGATGCAGAAGGTGCCCAGCGCCGTCTGGATCGTGGACACCAAGAAGGAGCACATCGCCGTCGGTGAGGCGCGCAAGCTCCGCATCCCGGTCGTCGCGATCCTCGACACCAACTGCGACCCCGACGAGGTCGACTACAAGATCCCGGGCAACGACGACGCCATCCGCTCCGTCACCCTGCTCACCCGCGTGATCGCCGACGCCGTCGCCGAGGGCCTCATCGCCCGCTCCGGTGGTGCCGGTGAGGGCAAGGGCGAGAAGGCCGCCGGCGAGCCCCTCGCCGAGTGGGAGCGCGACCTGCTTGAGGGCGAGAAGAAGGCCGACGAGGCCGCCGCCGAGAAGCCGGCCGAGGCCGAGGCCGAGAAGCCGGCCGACGCCGAGCAGGCCTGACACCCTCCCGTGACCGACGGCGGGGGTGAGAGCCCCCGCTGTCGTCCGGTGGATCCACTGTCGGGCCCCGTCAGCGGGACGGGGACCGGCAGGTGTGGTGACCTCAAGACGGACCAGCCTTGCCCGTGACGCCGCGAAGGCCGGGCAAGGCGTAGTGCAGAAGAAGGATTGAAGGATGGCGAACTACACCGCCGCTGACGTCAAGAAGCTGCGTGAGCAGACCGGCGCCGGCATGATGGACTGCAAGAAGGCGCTCGACGAGGCCGAGGGCAACCTTGAGAAGGCCATCGAGATCGTCCGCGTCAAGGGCCTGAAGGGTGTGGCCAAGCGCGAGAGCCGCACCACCGAGAACGGCGCCGTCGCCTCCCTCATCGCCGAGGACAACACCTCCGGTGTCATCGTCGAGCTCAAGTGCGAGACCGACTTCGTCGCCAAGGGCGAGAAGTTCGTCGCCGTCGCCGACGCCCTGGCCGCCCACATCGCCAAGACCGCTCCGGCCGACGTCGCCACCCTGATGGCGTCCGAGATCGAGGCCGGCAAGACCGTCCAGGCGTTCGTGGACGAGGCCAACGCCACCCTGGGCGAGAAGATCGTCGTGGACCGCTTCGCGCAGTTCGCCGACGGCAAGGTCTACTCCTACATGCACCGCACCGCCGCGGACCTGCCCCCGCAGGTCGGCGTCCTGGTCGAGCTGGACAAGGACAACGCCGAGGTCGCCAAGGACGTCGCGCAGCACATCGCCGCGTTCGCTCCGAAGTTCCTCTCCCGTGACGCCATCTCCGCCGACGTCGTGGAGAACGAGCGCCGCGTCGCCGAGGCCACCGCTCGCGAGGAGGGCAAGCCCGAGGCCGCCCTGCCGAAGATCGTCGAGGGTCGCCTCACCGGCTTCTTCAAGGAGCAGGTCCTGCTGGACCAGCCCTTCGCGAAGGACAACAAGAAGACCGTCCAGAAGGTCCTGGACGAGGCCGGTGTCACGCTGAAGCGCTTCGCCCGCATCCGCGTCGGCGCCTGAGCTGTCCGCAGGACAGCGAATGACCCGCGACCCGCTAGGGTCGTACGCAGCCGACCGTCCACCGGCCGGCCGCTGATGTGACGAGGAGGCCATTGCCGCAGAGGGAACCGAAAGGATCCATCCGGCAATGGCCTTCTTCGTATGTGCACGAGGAGAACTCCAATGAACCAGGGCGCGGACGCCAAGCAGGCCGCCGACGACACGAGCGCCGACCAGGGCAAGCCCCGTCGGTTCCTGCTGAAACTGTCAGGTGAGGCCTTCGCCGGTGGCGGTGGGCTGGGCGTCGACCCCGACGTCGTGCACGCCATCGCCCGCGAGATCGCGGCCGTGGTCCGCGAGGGCTACGAGATCGCGGTCGTCATCGGCGGCGGCAACTTCTTCCGCGGCGCCGAGCTGCAGCAGCGCGGAATGGACCGGGCCCGCTCGGACTACATGGGCATGCTCGGCACCGTGATGAACAGCCTCGCCCTCCAGGACTTCCTGGCCAAGGAAGGCGTCGAGACCCGGGTCCAGACCGGCATCACCATGGGCCAGGTCGCCGAGCCGTTCATCCCGCTGCGCGCCGTGCGCCACCTGGAGAAGGGCCGCGTCGTGATCTTCGGCGCCGGCATGGGCATGCCCTACTTCTCCACCGACACCACCGCCGCCCAGCGCGCCCTGGAGATCCACGCCGAGGCGATCCTCATGGGCAAGAACGGCGTCGACGGGATCTACGACTCCGACCCCAAGAAGAACCCCGACGCGGTGAAGTTCGACGCCCTGGAGTACGGCGAGGTGCTCGCCCGCGGCCTGAAGGTCGCCGACGCCACCGCCATCAGCCTGTGCATGGACAACAAGCTGCCGATCCTGGTCTTCGAGCTGCTGGCCGAGGGCAACATCGCGCGTGCGGTGAAGGGTGAGAAGATCGGCACGCTCGTGAGCGACCAGGCCACGCGGGACTGAGACCCGCAACGCCGTCCATGGTGAGCACCCGAGGTGCCACCGACGGCAACTCGCTGCCGCGGGAAGACCTCGGCACGGGGATGGACAACCGCCTGCCGGTCGGACACCGTGCAGGAGAAGACGCGCGCAGGGGCGAGGCTCTGCTTACTGATAACACCAGGAGCAAGTGGTGATCGAAGAGATCCTCCTCGAAGCCGAGGAGAAGATGGAGAAGGCCGTTGTGGTCGCCAAGGAGGACTTCGCGGCGATCCGCACCGGGCGTGCGCACCCGGCGATGTTCAACAAGATCGTGGCGGACTACTACGGTGCGCTGACGCCCATCAACCAGCTGGCGTCGTTCTCGGTGCCCGAGCCGCGCATGGCCGTGGTCACGCCGTTCGACAAGAGCGCCCTGCGCAACATCGAGCAGGCGATCCGCGACTCCGACCTCGGCGTCAACCCGAGCAACGACGGCAACATCATCCGGGTGACGTTCCCGGAGCTCACCGAGCAGCGCCGCCGCGAGTACGTCAAGGTCGCCAAGACCAAGGCCGAGGACGCCAAGGTCTCGATCCGCTCCGTCCGCCGCAAGGCGAAGGACGCCCTCGACAAGCTCGTCAAGGACAAGGAGTCCGGCGAGGACGAGGTGCGCCGCGCGGAGAAGGAGCTCGACGACACCACCGCGAAGTACGTCGCGCAGGTGGACGAGCTGCTCAAGCACAAGGAAGCCGAGCTGCTTGAGGTCTGATGAACGACGCATCCTGGGGAGCCCCGCCGCGCGCCGGTAGCTGGGGAGTCACCGACCAGGGTCCTTCCCCCCTCCACGGCTGGGAAGGACCCCCACCGGCGGGTCCTCTGCACGAGGGGGGCGCCGCGGCGCAGACTCGCCCCATGCCCATTGTGCCCGGAGCAGGCGGATACCAGGACGACGGAGCCGACCGTGAGCAGGGGGCCGCGCACATCGGCGGCCCCCTGTTCCGCGATGAACAGGAGCCCGACATCCGGCCGCAGGAGCCTGCCGCCCCCCAGGGGGCCAAGGCCAAGAAGAGCGCGGGCCGCGATCTGCGGGCCGCGATAGGGGTCGGCGTGGGCCTCGGGGCCGTCATCCTCGCCTCCCTGTTCATCTACAAGCCCGTCTTCCTCGGCGTGATCGTCGTCGCCGTGGTGGTCGGGCTGTGGGAGCTGACGTCCCGGCTCGCCGAGCGCAAGGCCATCAAGGCCCCGCTGGTGCCGCTCGCCATCGGCGGGGCCGCGATGACGGTGGCCGGCTACGTCAACGGGCCCGAGGGCGCGTGGGTGGCCATGGCCTTCACCGCGCTCGCCGTGCTCGTGTGGCGGATGACGGAGCCGCCGGACGACTACCTCAAGGACGTCACGGCCGGCATCTTCGCGGCGTTCTACGTGCCGTTCCTCGCGACCTTCGTGGCGCTGATGCTCGCGGCCGGCGACGGCGCCTGGCGGGTGCTGACGTTCCTCGTCCTGACGGTCGTCAGCGACACCGGCGCCTACGCGGTCGGCTGGCGCTTCGGCAAGCACAAGCTCGCCCCGCGCATCAGCCCCGGCAAGACGCGCGAGGGCCTGCTCGGCGCGGTGGCGTTCGCGATGGTGGCGGGCGCCCTGTGCATGCAGTACCTGATCGACGACGGCGTGTGGTGGCAGGGTCTGCTGCTGGGCCTCGCGGTCGCCGTCAGCGCCACCCTGGGCGACCTCGGCGAATCCATGATCAAGCGGGACCTGGGCATCAAGGACATGGGCGCCCTGCTCCCCGGCCACGGCGGGATCATGGACCGGCTGGACTCGCTGCTGCCGACCGCTCCGGTGGTGTGGCTGCTGATGGTCGCGTTCGTGGGCTCCGCCTAGATCGATTCGGCCTGGATCCGTGCCAGGTACCCTGGAAGGGCTCGTCGCTGCGCGGCGGGCCCTTTTCCGGCCCCGCGCCCGCGGGGGTGCCCCGTGTGAGATCTCCGGGTTCCGGCATCGTCCTGCCGCTGGCTCCGCGACAGCGGAGATCATCCGCTCTCGTCGCAATGAGGAGTTTCCGCTCATGGCCCCCGCGCCTGGAGAACTGACGTTCGTCGCCCCCCGCGGTGCCAAGCTGCCCCCGCGGCACCTCGCCGACCTCAGCCCCGCCGAGCGTCGCGAGGCGGTCGCCGCGATCGGCGAGAAGCCGTTCCGCGCGAAGCAGCTGTCCCAGCACTACTTCGCCCGGTACGCGCACGACCCGGCCACCTGGACGGACATCCCGGCCGCCGCCCGCGAGAAGCTCGCGGGCGAACTGCTGCCGGAGCTGATGAGTGTCGTGCGGCACATCTCGTGCGACGACGACACCACCCGCAAGACCCTCTGGCGCCTGCACGACGGCAAGCTCGTCGAGTCGGTCCTGATGCGCTACCCCGACCGGGTCACCATGTGCATCAGCTCCCAGGCCGGCTGCGGCATGAACTGCCCGTTCTGCGCCACCGGCCAGGCGGGCCTGGACCGCAACCTGTCCACGGCCGAGATCGTCCACCAGATCGTCGACGGCATGCGCGCCCTGCGCGACGGCGAGGTGCCGGGCGGCCCCGCCCGGCTGTCCAACATCGTCTTCATGGGCATGGGCGAGCCGCTGGCCAACTACAAGCGCGTCGTCGGCGCCATCCGCCGCCTCACCGACCCCGAGCCCGACGGCCTGGGCCTGTCGCAGCGCGGCATCACCGTCTCCACCGTCGGCCTCGTCCCGGCGATGCACCGCTTCGCCGACGAGGGCTTCAAGTGCCGCCTCGCCGTGTCGCTGCACGCGCCGGACGACGAGCTGCGCGACACCCTCGTGCCGGTCAACACCCGCTGGAAGGTCCGCGAGGTCCTGGACGCCGCCTGGGAGTACGCGGAGAAGTCCGGCCGCCGGATCTCCATCGAGTACGCCCTGATCCGCGACATCAACGACCAGGCGTGGCGCGGTGACCTGCTCGGCCGGCTGCTCAAGGGCAAGCGGGTGCACGTCAACCTCATCCCGCTCAACCCCACCCCCGGCTCGAAGTGGACGGCCTCCCGGCCGGAGGACGAGCGGGCCTTCGTCGCGGCGATCGCCGCGCACGGCGTGCCGGTCACCGTCCGTGACACGCGAGGCCAGGAGATCGACGGGGCCTGCGGCCAGCTGGCCGCCACCGAGCGCTGATACTGTCCACCTGCATCACTTCGCACAAATGAACAATCCGACAGGGGAGCGCAGCGAGCGCTGAGAGTGCGGCACGGCCCGCAGACCCTCGGACCTGATCCGGTTAGTACCGGCGTAGGGAGTCAGCACCACCATGAACACCATCCTTCGGCGTGCCCTGGGCGCGACCGCCGCCCTTGCGCTGGGCGTGCCCGCCCTGGCCGCCTGCGGCAGCTCCGACGACAAGGGCTCGGGGGAGTCCGGTGGCAAGACCGTCACCCTCGTCTCCCACGACTCCTTCGTCGCCTCGGAGGCCGTGCTCAAGGAGTTCACCGAGAAGACCGGCTACACGGTCAAGGTCCTCAAGAGCGGTGACGCCGGCCGGGCCGTCAACCAGGCGATCCTCTCCAAGAGCCACCCGCAGGGCGACGTCTTCTTCGGCGTCGACAACACCCTGCTCTCCCGGGCACTCGACAAGGACCTCTTCGCCCCGTACGAGGCCAAGGGCCTGGACCGGGTGCCGCGGGAGTTCCAGGCCGACGCCGGCGAGCACCGCGTGACGCCCGTCGACACCGGCGAGATCTGCGTCAACTACGACCGTGCCTACTTCGCCGACCACAAGCTGACCCCGCCGCAGTCCTTCGACGACCTGGTCAAGCCGGAGTACAAGAACCTCCTGGTCACCGAGAACGCCGCGACGTCCTCCCCGGGGCTGGCCTTCCAGCTCGCCACCGTCGCCCAGTACGGCGACGACGGGTGGAAGGACTACTGGAAGAAGCTCAAGGACAATGGCGTCGAGGTCGTCGACGGCTGGGAGCAGGCGTACAACGACCGCTTCTCCGGTTCCGCCGCGGGCAGGAAGGCCAAGGGCGACCGGCCCCTCGTCGTCTCCTACGCCTCCAGCCCGCCCGCCGAGGTGCTCGGCGTGAAGCCGGAGCCGCAGGAGGGCCCGACGGGCGTGGCGACCGGCACGTGCTTCCGGCAGACCGAGTTCGCGGGCCTGCTGAAGGGCGCCAAGAACACCGAGGGCGGCAAGGCCCTGATCGACTTCATGCTGGGCGAAACCTTCCAGGAGGACATGCCGCTGCAGATGTTCGTCAAGCCCGTCAGCCAGGACGCCAAGCTGCCCGAGGTCTTCACCAAGTACGGCGCGCAGATCGACAAGCCCGCGACGCTCGCCCCCGAGAAGATCGCCAAGAACCGCGACCAGTGGGTCAAGGAATGGTCCTCGCTCGTCCTGAAGTAGGCCCTGCCACGCCACCGCGCGCCGCCGTCCGCCCGGGTGGGCGGCGGCGGACGGCGACGCGGCTCGGCCTGATGGCCGTGCCGCTCGCCTTCTTCGGCGTCTTCTTCGCCTACCCCGTCGCCTCGATCGTCTCGCGCGGCCTGAAGGACGGCGGCAGCTGGCAGTTCGCCCGCGTCGGCGAGGTCGTCACCGATCCCCGCATCGGCCACGTCCTGTGGTTCACCACCTGGCAGGCCGCCGCCTCCACCGCGCTCACGCTCCTGCTCGCGCTCCCCGGCGCGTACGTCTTCGCGCGCTTCGACTTCCCCGGCAAGCAGCTGCTGCGGGCTCTGGTCACCGTCCCGTTCGTCCTGCCGACGGTCGTCGTCGGCTCGGCGTTCCTGGCGCTGCTGGGCCGCGGCGGGCTGCTCGACGAGCTGTGGGGCGTGCGGCTGGACACCACGGTCTGGGCGATCCTCCTCGCCCACGTCTTCTTCAACTACGCCGTGGTCGTGCGGACCGTCGGCGGGCTGTGGGCCCAGCTCGACCCCCGGCAGGAGGAGGCCGCCCGCGTCCTGGGCGCCGGCCGCCTGGCCGCCTGGCGGCGGGTGACCCTGCCCGCCCTGGGGCCGGCCGTGGCCGCCGCGGCCCTGATGGTCTTCCTGTTCACCTTCACCTCCTTCGGCGTCGTCCAGATCCTCGGCGGGCCGCGCTACGCCACACTGGAGGTGGAGATCTACCAGCAGACCGCGCAGCTCCTCGACCTGCCCACGGCCGCCGTCCTCACCCTCGTGCAGTTCGCGGCCGTGGCCGCGCTGCTGGGCGTGCACGCCTGGACGGTCCGGCGCCGCGAGGCGACGCTGAGGCTCGTCGACGCCGCGCGCACCGCCCGCCGCCCGCAGGGCGCGGCCCAGTGGGCCCTGCTGGCGTCCGTCCTGGCCGTCGTCACCCTCCTCGTGCTCGTCCCCCTCGTGGTGCTCGTCCTGCGCTCCTTCGACGGCCCCGACGGGTACGGCCTGACCTTCTACCGGGCCCTCGCCTCGGCCGGCGACAACGGCGGCACGTTCGTCGTCGCCCCCCTGGAGGCCATCGGCAATTCCCTGGCGTACGCACTCGCCGCCACCGCCGTCGCGGTGGTAGTCGGCGGCCTGGCCGCGGCGGCCCTGACCCACCGGGAGGGCCGGCTCGTCCGGGGCTTCGACGCGCTGCTGATGCTGCCGCTGGGCACCTCGGCCGTCACCGTCGGCTTCGGCTTCCTCATCGCCCTCGACGAGCCGCCGCTGGACCTGCGCACCTCGTGGATCCTGGTGCCGCTGGCGCAGGCGCTGGTGGGCGTGCCGTTCGTCGTCCGCACCATGCTGCCGGTGCTGCGCGCGGTGGACGTCCGGCTGCGCGAGGCGGCCGCCGTCCTCGGCGCCTCGCCGCTGCGGGCGTGGCGCGAGGTGGACCTGCCCCTGGTCGGGCGGGCGCTCGCGGTCGCGGCGGGCTTCGCGTTCGCCGTGTCCCTGGGCGAGTTCGGGGCGACCGTCTTCATCGCCCGGCCCGACAGTCCCACCCTGCCGGTGGCCGTGGCCCGGCTGCTGGGCCGCCCCGGGGCGCTCACCTACGGGCAGGCGATGGCCCTCAGCACGATCCTGATGCTGGTGTGCGCGGCGGCGCTGCTGGTGCTGGAGCGCTTGCGCACCGACCGTACGGGAGAGTTCTAGATGCTGCGCCTCGAAGAGGTGACCGTCCGCTTCGGCGAGCGCCCGGTGCTGGACGCCGTCGACCTCGCCGTCGCCGAGCACGAGACCGTGTGCGTCCTCGGGCCCAGCGGCAGCGGCAAGTCCACGCTGCTGCGCGTCGTGGCCGGCCTTCAGCGGGCGGACGCCGGACGGGTGCTCCTGGCAGGCAAGGACCAGAGCGCGGTGCCCACGCACCGCCGCGGGGTGGGCCTGATGTTCCAGGACCACCAGCTCTTCCCGCAGCGGGACGTGGCCGGAAACGTCGCCTTCGGACTGCGCATGCGCGGGACCGGGCGCGCGGAGTCGGCCCGCCGGGTCGCCGAGCTGCTGGAGCTGGTGGGCCTGCCGGGCGCGCAGCGCCGGCCGGTCGGGGCCCTGTCGGGCGGCGAGCAGCAGCGCGTCGCCCTGGCGCGGGCGCTGGCCCCCGAGCCGCGGCTGCTGATGCTCGACGAGCCGCTGGGGCAGCTGGACCGGAGCCTGCGCGAACGGCTCGTGGTGGAGCTGCGCTCGCTCTTCGGCCGGCTGGGGACGACGGTGCTGGCGGTCACCCACGACCAGGGCGAGGCGTTCGCGCTCGCCGACCGGGTGGTGGTGATGCGCGACGGGCACATCGCCCAGGCCGGGACCCCGCTGGAGGTGTGGCGGCGGCCCGCGTCGGAGTTCGTGGCGCGCTTCCTCGGCTTCGACAACGTGGTCGAGGCGACGGTGCGCGGCGAGCGCGCGCAGACGCCCTGGGGCGTGCTGCCGGTGCCCGCCGGGTCGCGGCAGGGGGACGGGCGTCTGCTCGTCCGGCCCGCCGGGGTGCGGCTGACGGCGGGCGAGGGGCTGGCGTGCACGGTCACGGCCCGGACGTTCCGCGGGGACCACGTGGTGGTGCGGTTGCGGCCCGGGAGCGGGCCGGAGCTGGAGGCGGCGTGCGGATTGCGTGAGGCGCCGGAGGTCGGCGCCGACGTGGGCGTCGGGTTCGCGCCCGACGAGGTGGTCGTCCTCCCCTGAGCCACCGCGACGGCCGGGAGGTGCCATGGGACGGGCCGGATGGCCGGCCCGTCCGGTGTCCGCTCAGCTGACGGCCGTCGGCTCCGGCTCCTTCACGTCGCCCGCCGGGGCGGCCGAGTGGGCGTCCGGTTCGCCGAACCAGGCCACGGCCACCGCACCGGCGACGGCCAGCAGGAAGCCGAGGACGGCCATCCACGCGAAGCCCGCCCGGGAGGTGTCGCCCAGCCAGACCACGCCGATGATGCCGGGCAGCACCGTCTCACCGACGACGAGCGCGGCGGTGGCGCCGTTGACGGAGCCGATCTGCAGGGCCACGGTGTGCAGGTACATGCCGACGCCGCCGGCGATGAAGATGGCGTAGAACGCCGGGTCCGCGAGCATCGTGGGCAGGTCGAACGGGTCGATGCCGTCGAGGATGCGCACGCCCACACCGATGGCGCCGAAGCCGAGGCCGGAGAGCAGACCGGCCAGGATCGCGGCCTTCGAGCCGAGGAAGTGGACGGCTATCCAGCCGCCGCCCATCAGCACGACGGTGATGGCCAGCAGCCACCAGTGCGTGGACCGGGCGGCCTCGCCGCTGCCCTCGTGGCCCGCGGCGGTCGCCAGCAGCACCAGCGCCGCGCAGACCACGCCGATCGACATCCACTCCTTGCGGTTCAGCCGGATGCCGAGCAGCTTGACGCTCAGCAGGGCGGTGACGATGAGGTTGGCGCTGATCACCGTCTGGGAGAGGAAGAGCGGCAGCATCCGGGCGGCCAGCGCGCCGAGCGCGAAGCCCACGAAGTCCAGGACGGTGCCGACCATGAACTCCCAGGTCACCGCCGCCTTCGCGGTGGACGACAGGCTGGGGCCGCCGTGCTGGGTGGTGCCCGCGGCGGACGCACCCCTGGCGGCCTCCCGCTGGGCCGACTTGCGCGACCCCACGGCCTGGAGGACCGATCCTGTGCCGTAACACGCCGAGGCCGCGACAGCCGTGACAAGGCCGATGATCACCAATAGCTCCGTTCGCCTGATAGTCCGTCGTGCTGATGCAGCGGACGTAGTCCTGCCTTTTGAAGCAGACGTACTTTTCGGCGCCGGAGTTGCCTTGGGTCAAGAACTGGTCAAGAACGGGTGAGCGGCAGGGTGGTGAGCTCGGCGATCAGCCAGGTCAGCGGGGCGAGCACGGCCAGCAGCGCGCCGGTGCGCACCGCCACCGCCCCGCGCATCACGGAGGCCGGAACGCCCAGCCGCGCCAGGGCGTCGTTGGTCCCGGCCCGGGACACCCGGGTGTCGAGGGCGGCGGTGATCACCGTGGCCGTCACACAGGCCATCACGACCGCCGCGCCGAGCCCGGTCAGCGGCCCGAACGGGCGGGGGCCGGTGTGCGCCCCCGCCGGGCCGTACAGCTCCAGGGCCGCCAGCGCGCCCGCGGCGACCGCGCACAGCACCCCCAGCGGCCGGCCGAGGCGCACCGCGGCGTCCTGCAGTATCCGCCCGGCCAGCAGCCGCACGGCCCCGGGCCGCCCGGCCGCCAGCAGCGCGCCGCACCCGTGGATGAGCCCGGGACCGGCCAGCACCAGACCGAAGGAGGCGAGCAGCCAGCCGGCCAGGAGGCCGGGGGAGGCGCCGCCCTCCTGGCCGGGCAGGGCCAGCAGGTGGTCCGGGGCGGGCGCCGGTGCGTGACCGACGTACGCCTCCAGGGCCAGCCCGCAGGAGACGATCGCGACGCCCCAGGGCAGGCCCGCGTAGCCCGGCCGGGGCGCGTGCGGCACCGCGGGCGCGGGGGCGTCGGCGGAGCCGGCGTCCGGGGCGGGCGCGGTCGCACCCGAGGAGCGCTGCCTGCGCGGGCGCAGCACGACGACGCACGCGCCGGCCGCCAGTACGGGCAGCAGCCCGAGGAGGGTCAGCGCCCCCGCCCACGGCAGGGCGGCGTGCCCGTCCAGCAGGCCGGCCGCGGTGCCGCTCAGCGGGGTGCCGCCCAGGTCTCCGCGGAGTTCGAGATAGGCCAGCAGGGCGACGACGCTGCCCAGCCCGCACGAGACGGCCGTCGACGTCGCCGCGAGGACCGACAGCCGCACCGGCCCGAACCCGACCGCGTCCATGCCGTCGCGGGGGCGGGTGGAGGGGTCGTTGCGGGCGACGGCGACCGCGAAGTACACGACCGCCGCCAGCGGCACCGCGCACCACAGCAGCCGTACGAGCGACTCCCCGGCCGCCCCGGGGTGCGCCACGCCGTGGCCCAGTGCGCACAGCAGCAGGAAGCCGACTCCGGACGCCGCGCCCGCCACCAGCAGCCGGCGCAGGTGGACGAGCGGGTGCGCGCCGCGCGCTAGGCGGAGACTGAGCACGCGGCCCTGCCCTCCCCTTCGGACGCGTCGGGGGACGGGATCGCCCCGCCCCGGCGGCCGTCCACGAGGGTGACCGTGCGGTCGGCGAGGGCGGCGCTCTCCTCGTCGAGGGTGGCCAGGACGACCGTGATGTGGTGCGACCGGGCGGCCGTGGTCAGCGTGCGCAGCACCTGGGCCCGGTCGGTCGTGTGCAGCGGTGCGGTCGGCTCGTCGGCGAAGACGACGGTCGGCTCGGCGGCCAGGGCACGGGCGATGGAGATCCGCTGGCGCTGGGCCTGGGTGAGGGCCCCGGGGCGCTTGCGGGCGCAGTCGCCGACGTCGAGGCGTTCGAGCCATTCGGTGGCCGTCTGTTTGGCCGTGCGGTGGCCGACGCCGCGCACCAGCAGGGTCAGGGCGGCGTTCTCCCAGCCCGTCAGCTCCGGTACGAGGTGGGGCTCGCTGTCGATCCAGCCGAACCGTTCACGGCGCAGCCGCTCGCGGGCGGCGCGGGAGAGGGTGTGCACGGGCGCGCTGTTGAACCACACCTCGCCCGGGTCGGCCAGGAGCTGACCCGACAGGCATTTGAGGAGCGTGGTCTTCCCGGAGCCGCGGGGTCCGGTCACGGCGAGGATCTCGCCCTCGCGGACGCCGATGGACACCCCGGTCAGGGCCGGGGAACCGCTGTAGGAGTAATGCAGACCGCGTGCCCAGAGCACGTCGTTGTCCGGCGGGGCCACCATATCGAGCACCTCGGGTCGCTGAGAGGGTCCGTTTCCCCTGTCCGGGTGAACGAACCGGAGGCCATTGGGTCACTGGCACCGTACGGAACCGGGATCCTAGCCTCCGTCCAGGCTCGGCGCTGGAGGGCCTCACTTTCCTTCCATCGGGCTCATCGCCGGGGGCGTGCGCCGGGCGTGCCGCGGCCCACGTGCGCGCGGGGGAGCGAGCGCGTCCGTGGGCCGTGGCGGGGAGACGGGCCCGAGGTGTGGGAGGTGCCCGTCGGGGTGCGGTCCCGTCAGATCTTCGTCCACGCCTCCGTGAGGACGCCGCGGACGATCTGCTCGATCTCGTCGAACGTCGACCGGTCCGAGATCAGGGGCGGCGACAGCTGGATGACCGGGTCGCCCCGGTCGTCCGCCCGGCAGTACAGGCCGTTCTCGAACAGCTTCTTCGACACGAAGCCGTACAGCAGCCGCTCGCACTCCTCCGGCGTGAAGGACTCCTTGGTGGCCTTGTCCTTCACCAGCTCGATGCCGTAGAAGAAGCCGTTGCCGCGCACGTCGCCGACGATCGGCAGGTCGTGCAGCCGGGACAGGGTGGCGTGGAAGGCCGCCTCGTTGTCCAGCACGTGCTGGTTGAGGCCCTCGCGCTCGAAGATGTCGAGGTTGGCGAGCGCGACCGCGGCGGAGACCGGGTGGCCGCCGAAGGTGTAGCCGTGCAGGAAGGTGTTGCTTCCCTTGAAGAACGGCTCGGCGATGCGGTCGGAGATGACGGCCGCGCCGATGGGGGAGTAGCCCGAGGTCATGCCCTTGGCGCAGGTGATGATGTCCGGGACGTAGCCGAACTTGTCGCAGGCGAACATCGTGCCCAGACGGCCGAAGGCGCAGATGACCTCGTCGGAGACGAGCAGCACGTCGTAGGTGTCGCAGATCTCGCGCACCCGCTGGAAGTAGCCGGGCGGCGGCGGGAAGCAGCCGCCGGCGTTCTGAACGGGCTCCAGGAAGACGGCCGCGACGGTGTCCGCGCCCTCGAAGAGGATCTGCTGCTCGATCTGGTCGGCGGCCCAGCGGCCGAACGCCTCCGGGTCGTCCCCGTGGATCGGCGCGCGGTAGATGTTGGTGTTGGGCACCTTGTGCGCGCCGGGGACCAGCGGCTCGAAGGGGGCCTTGAGGGCGGGCAGGCCGGTGATGGCGAGGGCGCCCTGCGGGGTGCCGTGGTAGGCGACGGCCCGGGATATGACCTTGTACTTCGAGGGGTTGCCGGTGAGCTTGTGGTACTGCTTCGCCAGCTTCCAGGCCGTCTCGACGGCCTCGCCGCCGCCGGTGGTGAAGAAGACCTTGTTGAGGTCGCCCGGGGCGTAGTGGGCGAGCCGCTCGGCCAGCTCGACGGCCTTGGGGTGGGCGTAGCTCCACACGGGGAAGAAGGCGAGTTCCTGGGCCTGCTTGCTGGCGGCCTCGGCGAGCTCGGTGCGGCCGTGGCCGGCCTGGACCACGAACAGGCCGGCCAGGCCGTCGAGGTAGCGCTTGCCCTTGTCGTCGAAGACGTAGGTGCCTTCGCCGCGCACGATGGTGGGCACGGGTGCGTTCTCGTACGACGACATGCGGGTGAAGTGCATCCACAAGTGGTCGTACGCCGTCCTGCTGAGGTCCTTGCTCACGGCTATCGGGTTCCCCATGTGTAGGTCTGTTTGCGGAGCTTGAGATAGACGAAGCTCTCCGTCGAGCGCACGCCCGGGAGGGTCCTGATGCGCTTGTTGATCGTTTCCAGGAGGTGGTCGTCGTCCTCGCAGACGATCTCGATGAGGAGATCGAAGGAACCTGCGGTGACGACGACGTACTCCACCTCGTCCATCGCGGTCAGGGCGTCGGCGACGGGATCGAGGTCCCCGTCGACGTTGACGCCGACCATCGCCTGGCGCCGGAATCCCACGGTGAGCGGGTCGGTGACGGCGACGATCTGCATGACGCCCTGGTCGAGCAGCTTCTGCACGCGTTGCCGGACCGCCGCCTCGGACAGTCCCACGGCCTTGCCGATCGCCGCGTACGGGCGGCGCCCGTCCTCTTGGAGCTGCTCGATGATCGCCAGGGAGACGGCATCGATCGGCTGCGTGCTGTTCACGCTCTTCGGATCTGCACTACGAGTGGCCACGCACCCCACTGTGCATGAGAAGTCGGTGGCGTGGCAAGCATTGAGCGATGAAATTCGTTGCCGATCAAGCGTAGAAGCACTGATTCCGTTGTTCATGGGTGATGGGTATGTTGAAAGCGTCACCTCACTGATTAGGCTGGGCGCCGCAAGTCAACGGAGATTTCGACAGAAGGGGTGGCACAACGTGACCACCGAGCTGCGCCGCCTGCGTAACTACATCGACGGAGAGTTCCGCGATGCCGCCGACGGGCGGACCACCGAGGTCGTCAACCCGGCCACCGGAGAGGCGTACGCCACCGCCCCGCTGTCCGGCGCCACCGACGTCGACGCCGCCATGGCCGCAGCCGAGGCCGCCTTCCCCGCCTGGCGCGACCTGGTGCCCGCCGAGCGCCAGAAGGTCCTCCTCAAGATCGCCGACGCCTTCGAGGCGCGCGCCGAGGAGCTGGTCGCCGCCGAGTCGGAGAACACCGGCAAGCCGCTCTCGCTCACCCGCAGCGAGGAGGTGCCGCCCATGGTCGACCAGATCCGCTTCTTCGCCGGCGCCGCCCGCCTGCTGGAGGGCCGCTCCGCCGGCGAGTACATGGAGGGAATGACCTCCATCATCCGCCGCGAGCCCGTGGGCGTCTGCGCGCAGGTCGCGCCGTGGAACTACCCGATGATGATGGCCGTGTGGAAGTTCGCCCCGGCCCTCGCCGCGGGCAACACCGTCGTCCTCAAGCCCTCCGACACCACCCCCGCCTCCACCGTCCTGATCGCCGAGATCGTCGGCGGCGTGCTGGAGGAGCTGGGCCACCCCAAGGGCGTCTTCAACGTCGTCTGCGGCGACCGCGAGACCGGCCGCCTGATGGTCGAGCACTCCGTGCCCGCCATGGCCTCCATCACCGGTTCCGTCCGCGCCGGCATGCAGGTCGCCGAGTCCGCCTCCAAGGACCTCAAGCGCGTCCACCTGGAGCTCGGCGGCAAGGCGCCCGTCGTCGTCTTCGAGGACGCCGACATCGCCAAGGCCGTCGAGGAGATCGCCGTCGCCGGCTACTTCAACGCCGGCCAGGACTGCACGGCCGCCACCCGCGTGCTCGTCCACGAGTCCGTCCACGACGACTTCGTCACCGCCCTCGCCAAGGCCGCCGCCGACACCAAGACGGGCCGGCCGGACGACGAGGACGTGCTCTACGGCCCGCTCAACAACGCCAACCAGCTGCAGCAGGTGACCGGCTTCATCGAGCGCCTCCCCGCCCACGCCAAGGTCGAGGCCGGCGGCCACCGCGTCGGTGACACGGGCTACTTCTACGCCCCGACCGTCGTCTCCGGCCTGAAGCAGGACGACGAGATCGTCCAGCACGAGGTCTTCGGCCCCGTCATCACCGTCCAGTCCTTCACGGACGAGGAGCAGGCCGTCGCCTACGCCAACGGCGTCGAGTACGCCCTGGCCTCCTCGGTGTGGACCAAGGACCACGGCCGGGCCATGCGGATGTCCAAGGCCCTCGACTTCGGCTGCGTGTGGATCAACACCCACATCCCGCTGGTCGCCGAGATGCCCCACGGCGGCTTCAAGAAGTCCGGCTACGGCAAGGACCTCTCCGCCTACGGCTTCGAGGACTACACCCGCATCAAGCACGTGATGACCTCGCTGGGCTGACCCCTCCCCGGGTCACACCGCACCCCGGTCGCGCACGCACGTACGGTCCGTACGTGCGTGCGCGTATCATCGACGCCCGGCCGACCGGCCCGTACGTCCTGCCCGCCATCCCGCCGGAATGCGAGTAAAGCCCGTGAAGCCCCTCTCCCGCCGGACCCTCCTGCGCGCGCTGGGTGCCGGCGCCGGGGCCGCAGCCCTCGCCGGGTGCGGGGTGCCCGCCGCCTACGTCGCCCCGGGCGACCGGGCCGCGGCGGACCGCTCCGCGCGCGACAGGCGTCTGGTCTTCGCCAACTGGCCGCTGTACATCGACGCGGACGAGGACGACCCGCAGAAACGTCCCACCCTCGACGAATTCCAGAAGCGCAGCGGCATCTCGGTGAAGTACACCGAGGAGATCAACGACAACGACGAGTTCTTCGGCAAGATCAGCCCGGCCCTGATGAACCACCAGGAGACCGGCCGGGACCTCATCGTCGTCAGCGACTGGATGGCCTCCCGCTACGTCCGGCTCGGCTGGGTCCAGCAGATGGACCGCGCCGCCCAGCCCCACGTCGCCAGGGAACTCGACCCGCTGCTGCGCAAGCCCTCCTTCGACCCCGGACGCCTGCACACCGTGCCCTGGCAGTCCGGCATCACCGGCATCGCCTACAACCGGCGCAAGCTCGGGCGCGAGATCCGGCGCACCGCGGAGCTGTGGCACGACGACCTGCGCGGCCGCGTCACCCTGCTGTCCGGCATGGACGAGGCGTTCTCCCTGCTGATGCAGGGCAACGGCGCGGACGTCACGCGCTGGACCGCCGACGACTTCCACACCATGACCGAGCAGCTGCGCACGCTCGTCCGCAAGCGGCACATCCGCCGCTTCACCGGCAACGACTACATCAAGGACCTGTCCTCCGGCGACGTCCTGGCCTGCCAGGCGTACTCGGGCGACATCATCCAGCTCCAGGCCGACAACCCGGACATCGAGTTCGTCGTGCCCGAGGAGGGCGCGGAGCTGTGGGCCGAGAGCCTGATGATCCCCAACCTCGCCCGCCACAAGCGCAACGCGGAAGCGCTCATCGACCACTACTACCGGCCCGACGTCGCCGCGGAGCTCGCCGCCTCCGTCAACTACGTCTGCCCGGTCCCGGCCGCCCGCGACGTCCTGGCCTCGTCCCGGGACAAGGAACTCGCCGGGCTCGCCGAGAACCCGCTGATCTTCCCCAGCGAGGACATGCGCAGGCGGCTCGCGACCGCCCGCGACATGACCGCCCGGGAACGGCCGGCCTTCACCAAGGAGTGGAACGAGATCGTCGGGCTGTGAGCCCGCCGCTCTCAAGCGGGGGCGGGCAGCAGCTCAGGCGGGGGTGGGCAGCAGCGAGCGCAGGGCGCCGATGCGGTTGGTGGTGATCGAGTCGACGCCCGCGCGCAGCAGCCGTCGCATCGTGCGACGGGTGTCCGCGGTCCAGGCCGACACCAGCAGCCCGTCGGCGTGGTTGCGCGCCACCAGCTCCGGCGTGACGATCCCGAAGCGGTAGTTGAGCCAGCGCGGGCGCACCTCGGCCAGCAGGGACGGGCGGGGCGGTGCGAGCGTCGTCCAGGTCAGGGCGATCTCGGCGTCGGGGTCCGCGCGGCGCACGTTGAGCATCGCCACCGGCCCGCCGCAGTAGTACGCGCGCTCCGCGGCTCCGCTCGCCCGGACGGCGGCGACGGCCGCCGCGGCCGCGGCCGGATCCGGCAGGTCGACGAACAGCCGCGCCGGCGCCCCTCCGGCCCTGCCCGCAGTCTCCCGCCCCGGCCGCATGACCTCGGCGAGGGCCTCCTGGAGCGTGGGCACCCGGCCGTGGGTGAGGCTGCGCACCTGCTCGGCCGTCAGGGCCGACAGGGCCACCTCCCGGCCCCACAGCCGGCCCAGCGTCGCGTCGTGCAGCAGGACGGGCACGCCGTCGGCGGTCAGCCGGACGTCGATCTCCACGGCACCCGCCCCCGCCCACAGCGCGGAGCGGATCGAGGGGAGGGTGTTCTCGCGGTGCACATACGGATCGCCGCGGTGGGCGACGGCGGTGAAGGCGGTGACCATGCGGCCCATTGTGGCGGGAACGCCGGTGCCCGCGCCGTCAACCCCGCCAGGTCGCCGTGTAGGTGTCGATCTCCGTGCGCAGCCGCGCCTTGGCCGACTCGTCCATGAACGACACGTCCACGGCGTTCTTGGCGAGCGCCGCGATGCCCTTCGGGTCGAGGTCCAGGAGGCGGGCGGCGACCGCGTACTCGGTGTTGAGGTCGGTGCCGAACATGGGCGGGTCGTCGCTGTTGACGGTCACCAGCACCCCGGCGGAGACCATCTCCTTGATCGGGTGCAGGTCCAGGTCGGTCACGGCGCGCGTGGCGAGGTTGGAGGTCGGGCAGACCTCCAGCGGAATGCGGTGCTCGGCCAGGTGGGCCAGCAGGCGCGGGTCCTGGGTGGCGCTGGTGCCGTGGCCGATGCGCTCGGCGCGCAGCTCGGTCAGGGCGTCCCAGATGGTCTGCGGGCCGGTGGTCTCCCCGGCGTGCGGCACGCTGTGCAGCCCGGCGGCGATGGCCCGGTCGAAGAATGGCTTGAACTGACCGCGGGGCACCCCGATCTCGGGGCCGCCCAGACCGAAGGAGACCAGTCCCTCCGGCTTGAGGTCGCAGGCGATCCGCGCCGTCTCCTCGGCGGCCGCCAGCCCCGCCTCGCCCGGGATGTCGAAGCACCAGCGCAGGACGACGCCCAGCTCCGACTCCGCGGCCTTGCGGGCGTCCTCGATGGCCTCCACGAAGGCGGCGTCCGGGATGCCGCGCCGGGTGGAGCTGTAGGGGGTGACGGTCAGCTCGGCGTAGCGGATGTTCTGCCGGGCCATGTCGCGGGCGACCTCGTAGGTCAGCAGGCGCACGTCCTCGGCGTCGCGGATCAGGTCGACCACCGAGAGGTAGACCTCGATGAAGTGGGCGAAGTCCCGGAAGGTGAAGAAGTCGGCGAGTGCCTCGTGGTCGGTGGGCACCGGCCCGTCGGGGTGGCGCGCGGCGAGCTCGGCGACGATGCGCGGGGACGCGGACCCCACGTGGTGCACGTGCAGCTCCGCCTTCGGGAGCCCTGCGATGAACGAGTCGAGTGCGGGCATGCGTGCCTCCATGGCTGCTCGTGGTGCTCGGTCAACGGCGTGCCGATCATCGTATGCGCGGTGGGAGTCGGGGCCGTGCTCAGGCCGTAGCATGACGGGGTAACGACTGGGGAGGGTCATGTCCGACAAGGACGACACGCAGCCGGAGCCGCAGCACAGCGATCCCTGGGCTCCGCCTGCGCCGGAGCGGCGCGTGCCGCTCGACAAGCCCGGCACCGCAGCGGCGCCGGTCATGCCGCAACAGGCACAGCCTGCCCCGCTCGCACCGCCCTTCCCCGGGCCCACCGTGGGCGTACCCGCCCAGCCCGGACCCGGCGCACCGCAGCCCGGCGCCGTCCCGCCCGTGCCGCTCGCGCCGACCGGCCCGGGCACGCCCAGCGCGTACGCCGGCGCTCCCTACGGCTACGGGCAGCCCGGCCCGTACCCGCAGCAGGCCCCGGCGCCCTACGGCGCCGGCCCCGCGCCGTACGGTCAGGACCCCTACGCCCAGGGCCCCTACGGGCAGACCGGCTACGGGACGGGCGCCTACGGCTACCCGGCCGCGGCCTACGGGCAGGGCTGGCCGGCGCCGGTCCCCGCGCCCAACAACAGCCTCGGGGTGACCGCCCTGGTGCTCGGCATCGTGGGCACCGTGCTGTCGCCCACCGTCGTCTTCGGCGTCATCCTCGGGGTGCTGGCGATCGTCTTCGGCGCGATGGGCCGCACCAAGGCGGGCACGGGCGAGGCGACCAACGGCGGACAGGCCCTGGCGGGGCTGATCCTGGGCGGTGTGGCACTCCTCGCCACGGCCCTGATGCTCGTCTTCCTCATCACCGTGGACGACGATGACAGCAACCTGGACGACGACCCCGACGAGGCCGTCTACGGCGCCTATATGAGCGCGCCGCCCGGACCGGGCCCGCTGCTCCCGGCGGCCGCCAGGCGCTGACGCGCCTCCATCAGCGCGAAGCCCAGCAGGTTCAGCCCGCGCCAGCAGGCCGGGTCCTGCGCGCGCTCGTCGTCGGCGGCCAGGCCGATGCCCCACACCCGGTCCAGCGGGCTGGCCTCCACCAGGACGCGCGTGCCCGTGCCGAGCAGGTAGGCGCCCAGCTCCGGGTGCTGACCGAACTTGTGGACGCTGCCCTCGACGACCAGCTCGAAGCGGTGCCGGCGCCACTCCTCCTCGTCGAAGCCGCGCACCGAACGGCCCGCGTCCTTCGCCTGCTTGGGGTGGCCGGCCGCGAGCGCCCGGGCCTCGGCCTCGGCATCGCCGAAGAGCCGTGCCTTGCCGGCCATCATCCAGTGCTCGGCCGTGGCGTAGACCGTGCCGTCCACCGTGAAGGGCGAGGGCCACCACTGGCTGAAGCAGCCGGCTCCCACGCTGCCGTCGCGGCGCGGGCGGTGGCCCCAGAAGTACACGTACTTCGCCCGCTCGCCGCGGGCGGCGGCCGCCGCCAGCTCCGCCACCGTCCGCGGACCGTCCGCGGTGATCCGCTCTGCACGGATCCGCTCTGTGTCCATGGCGTCCGTCCCCCGTTCCGTCATGCCGTCATTCTGGCAGCGGCCTCTGACAGCGGGCCGACGGCCCGGCCGGGTGCCGGCCGGGTGCTCCGCACAGAATCCGTCGCCCAGTCAAAACATGGCGACGGAATCCCTTGTTGAGAGCGGATCACTCTGCCAGGATCAGCAATCATTCCGGGTCGGAGCGCTGCGGTGCCCCACTCGGTTCCAGGACGGCAGTAGATTCCGATATTCGAGACAAACAACCGCTCTTCGGATTCGTGGCCCCGGCCCGAATCGGCCCACACGCCGCTGTATGTCACTGTTATCTGCTCTCATCTCTCCCGACCCCCTGGACCCAGACCCATGACGGCAACCGCCACCACCGGCACCGACGTCCGCCTGACCGGTATCAGCAAGACCTACGGCGGCTTCACCGCCGTGCACCCCCTCGACCTGTCGGTGCCCGCGGGCTCGTTCTTCGCCCTGCTCGGCGCCTCCGGCTGTGGCAAGACCACCACCCTGCGCATGATCGCCGGCCTGGAGGACCCCACCACCGGCACGGTCGAGCTCGCCGGCAAGGACGTCAGCGGTCTCCCCCCGTACAAGCGGCCCGTCAACACCGTCTTCCAGAACTACGCGCTCTTCCCCCACCTGGACATCCACGAGAACGTCGCCTTCGGCCTGCGCCGCCGCGGCATCAAGTCCGTCAAGAAGCAGGTCGACGAGATGCTCGACCTCGTCCAGCTCGGCGACCTCGCCCGCCGCAAGCCCCAGCAGCTCTCCGGTGGCCAGCAGCAGCGCGTCGCCGTCGCCCGCGCGCTCATCAACCACCCGCAGGTGCTCCTCCTCGACGAGCCGCTCGGCGCCCTCGACCTCAAGCTGCGCCGCCAGATGCAGCTGGAGCTCAAGCGCATCCAGACCGAGGTCGGCATCACCTTCATCCACGTCACCCACGACCAGGAGGAGGCCATGACCATGGCCGACACGGTCGCGGTGATGAACGCGGGCCGCGTCGAGCAGCTCGGCGCCCCCGCCGACCTCTACGAGACCCCCCGCACCACCTTCGTCGCCAACTTCCTCGGCACCTCCAACCTCATCACCGCCGACGTCCTCGGCACCGCGGGCGACGACATCCTTCTGCGGGCCGGTGATACCAAACTCACCCTTCCGGCGACACGATGTACAGCCACCGCCCGCACGGGCGAGAAGCTCCTGGTCGGCATACGGCCCGAGAAGATCACGCTGACGCACGCCGACGACGCCGGCACCGTCGCCGACGGCCGCAACCGCGTCCGCGGCCGCATCGCCCAGTCCAGCTTCACCGGCGTCAGCACCCAGTACCTCGTCGACGGCCCCGCCGGTACCGGCCTGTGCGTCTACGAGCAGAACATCGAGCGCGACTCCCGCCTCGTCCCCGGCGCCGAGGTCGTCCTGCACTGGAACCCCGGCCACAGCTTCGGCCTGGACGCCGCGCAGAACGTCGAGGCGGGCACGGACGTGGAAGCGGAGGGTGCGGGATGATCGACACCGACCTCCCCCCGGTGGCCCCCGCCGCCACCCCCGAGGCCGCCCGGCGCACCCGGCGCGTGCCCTACTGGCTCCTGCTCCCCGGCATCCTCTGGCTGCTCGTCTTCTTCGTCGCGCCGCTGGTCTACCAGGCGTCGACCTCCGTGCAGACCGGCTCCCTCGAAGAGGGCTTCGAGGTCACCTGGCACTTCGCCACCTACGCGGACGCGCTGAGCGAGTACTACCCGCAGTTCCTGCGCTCCGTCGGCTACGCCGCCACCGCCACCGCGCTCTGCCTCCTCCTCGGCTACCCGCTGGCCTACCTCATCGCCTTCCGGGCCGGCCGCTGGCGCAACCTCCTGATGGTCCTGGTCATCGCGCCGTTCTTCACCAGCTTCCTGATCCGCACCCTCGCCTGGAAGACGATCCTCTCCGACGGCGGCCCCGTCGTCTCCACCCTCGACGCCCTGCACGTCCTCTCCCTCACCGACGCGCTCGGCGTCACCGAGGGCCACCGCGTGCTCGCCACCCCGCTCGCCGTCGTCTGCGGTCTGACCTACAACTTCCTGCCCTTCATGATCCTTCCGCTGTACACCTCGCTCGAACGCATCGACGGCCGCCTCCACGAAGCCGCCCACGACCTGTACGCCCGGCCCGTCACCACCTTCCGCAAGGTGACCCTGCCGCTGTCCATGCCCGGCGTCGTCGCCGGCACGCTGCTGACGTTCATCCCCGCGACGGGCGACTACATCAACGCCGAGCTGCTCGGCTCCACCGACCAGAAGATGATCGGCAACGTCATCCAGTCGCAGTTCCTGCGCGTCCTGGACTACCCGACCGCCGCGGCCCTGTCGTTCCTGCTGATGGCCGCCATCCTCGCCATGGTCACCGTCTACCTCCGCAAGTCCGGGACGGAGGACGTCGTCTGATGGCTCCGCACTCCCGCGTCGCGCGCGCCCTGCGCCGCAACCTCGTGGTGATCGCAGGACTGGGCACCCTCGCCTACCTGCTGCTGCCCAACGTCATCGTGACGGTGTTCTCGTTCAACAAGCCCAACGGCCGCTTCAACTACGCCTGGCAGCGCTTCTCCACCGACGCCTGGACCGACCCCTGCGGCGTCGCCGACCTGTGCGGCTCGCTCTCGCTCAGCCTGTGGATCGCGCTCTGGGCGACCGTCGGCGCCACCGTCCTCGGCACGCTGATCGCCTTCGCGCTCGCCCGCCACCGCTTCCGCGGCCGCTCGTCGGTCAACAGCCTGATCTTCCTGCCGATGGCGATGCCCGAGGTCGTCATGGCCGCCTCGCTGGCCACCCTCTTCCTCAACACGGGCGTCAGCTTCGGCTTCTGGACCGTCCTCATCGCCCACATCACGTTCTGCCTGAGCTTCGTGGTCACCGCCGTCAAGGCCCGCGTGATGAGCATGGACCCCCGCCTCGAACAGGCCGCTCAGGACCTCTACGCCACCCCGCTGCAGACCTTCCTGAAGGTCACCCTGCCCATCGCCGCCCCCGGCATCGCGGCAGGCGCCCTGCTCTCCTTCGCGCTCTCCTTCGACGACTTCATCATCACCAACTTCAACTCCGGTTCGACCGTGACCTTCCCCATGTACGTCTGGGGATCCGCACAAAGAGGCACACCCGTTCAGATCAATGTCATCGGAACGGCGATGTTCGCCATCGCCGTGCTGTGCGTCCTCGTCGCTCAACTGGCCGGGAGACGCCGCAAAAGGAGCTGAGACCCATGGCCACCGGCGCCATGAACCCCGTGAAAGCCCTGTCCGACGCCACCCTGCGCCCCTACTGGCTCGACGACCCCTCCCGGCCGGAGGCGCTGCCCGCCCTCGTCGGCGACGAGTACTGCGACCTGCTCGTCGTCGGCGGCGGCTACACCGGCCTGTGGACCGCCCTGAACGCCAAGGAGCGCGACCCCGGCCGGGACGTCGTCCTCATCGAGGGCCAGGAGAGCGGCTGGGCCGCCTCCGGCCGCAACGGCGGCTTCTGCGCCGCCTCCCTCACCCACGGCTGGGCCAACGGCCGTGCACGCTGGCCGGCCGAGCTCACCGCCCTGGAGGAGCTCGGCCACCGCAACCTCGACGGCCTGGAGGCCGCCCTCGCCCGCCACGGCATCGACTGCGACTTCGAGCGCACCGGCGAGATCGACGTGGCCACCGCACCCCACCAGGTCCACGAGCTGAAGGAGGCCGCCGAGGAGGCGGAGACCCTCGGCGTCCGCGGCCACGTCTTCCTCGACCGCGACGCCGTACGCGCCGAGGTCGACTCCCCGACCTTCCTCGCCGGCCTCTGGAACCGCCGCGGCGTGGCCATGCTGCACCCCGCCCGGCTCGCCTGGGGCCTCAAGCGTGCCTGCCTGGCCCTGAGCGTGCGCATCTACGAGCACACGCCCGGCACCGGACTGTCCTCCCGCAGCGCCGGAGTGGCCGTCCGCACCCCCTACGGCCGTGTCTTCGCCCGCCACGCCGCGCTCGGCACCAACGCCTTCCCCTCGCTCGTCAAGCGCCTGCGCCCCTACATAGCCCCCGTCTACGACTACGCCCTGATGACCGAGCCCCTGACGCCGGAGCAGCTCGCCTCCGTCGGCTGGCGGCGGCGGCAGGGGCTGAGCGACAGCGCCAACCACTTCCACTACTTCCGGCTCACCGCCGACCGGCGCATCCTGTGGGGCGGCTACGACATCGTCTACCGCTACGGCGGCGGCGTACGGGCCGAGTACGACCACCACCCCGCCACCTACCGGCGCCTGGCCGGGCACTTCTTCCGCTGCTTCCCCCAGCTGGAGGGCGTGCGCTTCTCCCACACCTGGGGCGGCGCCATCGACACCTGCTCCCGCTTCTCCGCCTTCTTCGGCACCGCCCACCGCGGCCGCGTCGCCTACGCCCTGGGCTTCACCGGGCTCGGCGTCGGAGCGACCCGCTTCGGCGCGGACGTCATGCTCGACCTGCTGAGCGGCGAGCGCACCGAGCGCACGGAGCTGGAGATGGTCCGCAGCAAACCGTTGCCGTTCCCGCCCGAACCGGTGCGGTCGGTGGGCATCGGCATCACCCAGTGGGCCATGACCCGCGCGGACGCCAACGGTGGCCGCCGCAACCTCTGGCTCAAGGCGATGGACAAGGCCGGCCTGGGATTCGACAGCTGAGCCCCCACAGCACCGCGGCCGACAGGCACCACGCGCCGGCCACGTCCAGCGGCCAGTGGTAGCCGCGCAGCACCAGCCCCAGCGCCACGCCCGCGTTGAGCAGGACGCAGCCGACGGCCCACGGCCACCTGCGGCGGCGCAGGAGCAGCAGTGCGGCGCCCCCGTACGCCACGGCCGCCGTCGCGGCGTGACCGGAGGGGAAGAACCCGGGGTCGCCGCCCATGGCCGGCGGCCCCGGCCGGGCGATCCACGCCTTGAGCGGAACGATCAGCGCCGGCACCGCGGCCATCGCCAGGGCGGCGGCCAGCGGCGGCAGCCGGCGACGCGTCCCGGGGGAGCGCAGGCCCGTCCAGAGCGCGGCCGCCGCCAGCACGGGCACGGCCACGACGGTGTTGCCCAGATCGGCGAGGAATTCGGCGACGGAGACGGGGACGGCGCCGGAGCGGGCGGCCGCCCGGCCGGCGCGCTCGTCGAGGACGCGCAGCGGCCCGTGCGCGGCGACCTGCCAGGTGACGACGGCGAACAGCAGCACGGCGAGCACCGGGACGGCGAGGCGGCGGAGGCGGACATACGGCGGCCCCGGAACAGGGGGGGTGGTTCCGGGGCCGCCGTGCCGGCCGGTGAACCGCGCGCCCCGGGGGGTCTGGGGCGAGCGGCCGTCCGATCGGTGAGGATGTCCGGAGCCGGAGGCTCCAGGGGTGTGCGCGAAGGCACGGCCGGGTCGGCACTGGGGAAGCACCGGCACGGCATCGTCCGCAGTCCCCTGCGGACGGGGTGTTGCGTTCATCTGCAGAAACCGTACGGCAGGTAAGCCGGGTCCGATAGTCGGATCACCCGTCCACCACCCCCTCCGCACAGGTTCTTCACTCCCTTACGCGCGGGCGAACGCCTACAGACGGGCGAACGCCGCCTCGATGATGTCGAGGCCCTCGTTCAGCAGGTCCTCGCCGATGACCAGCGGCGGCAGGAAGCGCAGGACGTTGCCGTACGTGCCACAGGTCAGCACGATCAGGCCCTCCGCGTGGCACGCCTTGGCGAGCGCGCCGGCGGCCTCCGCGTTGGGCTCCTTCGTCGCCGGGTCCTTCACCAGCTCGATGGCGATCATGGCGCCGCGGCCGCGGATGTCACCGATGATCCCGAACTTCTCCTGCATGGCGGCGAGGCGGCCCTTCATGACCTCCTCGATGCGCTTGGCCTTGGCGTTGAGGTCCAGCTCGCGCATGGTCTCGATGGCGCCCAGCGCACCGGCGCAGGCCACCGGGTTACCGCCGTAGGTGCCGCCGAGGCCGCCCGCGTGCGCCGAGTCCATGATCTCCGCGCGGCCGGTGACGGCGGCGAGCGGCAGACCGCCGGCGATGCCCTTGGCGGTGGTGATCAGGTCCGGGACGATGCCCTCGTCCTCACAGGCGAACCACTGACCGGTGCGGCAGAAGCCGGACTGGATCTCGTCCGCGACGAAGACGATGCCGTTGTCGTTGGCGAACTTCACGATCGCCGGGAGGAAGCCCTTGGCCGGCTCGATGAAGCCGCCCTCGCCCAGCACCGGCTCGATGATGATCGCGGCGACGTTCTCGGCGCCGACCTGCTTGGTGATCTGGTCGATGGCCTGGGCGGCGGCCTCGGGGCCGCAGTTCTCGGCACCGGTCGGCCAGCGGTAGCCGTAGGCCACCGGCACGCGGTAGACCTCGGGCGCGAACGGGCCGAAGCCGTGCTTGTACGGCATGTTCTTGGCGGTGAGCGCCATCGTCAGGTTGGTGCGGCCGTGGTAGCCGTGGTCGAAGACGACGACCGCCTGGCGCTTGGTGTAGGCGCGGGCGATCTTGACGGCGTTCTCGACGGCCTCGGCGCCCGAGTTGAACAGCGCGGACTTCTTGGCGTGGTCGCCCGGCGTCAGCTCGGCGAGCTGCTCACAGACCTCCACGTAGCCCTCGTAGGGGGTCACCATGAAACAGGTGTGGGTGAAGTCGGCGAGCTGCGCGGAGGCGCGGCGCACGACGGCCTCGGCGCTGGCGCCGACCGAGGTCACGGCGATGCCCGAGCCGAAGTCGATCAGGGAGTTGCCGTCGACGTCCTGGATGATGCCGCCGCCCGCGCGCGTGGTGAAGACGGGCAGCACGGAGCCCACGCCACCGGCCACCGTGGCGGTACGGCGGGCCTGCAGCTCCAGCGACTTCGGGCCGGGGATGGCGGTGACGACGCGGCGCTCCTGCGGAATCGCGCTCATGGGGGCTCCTGGGGGTGAATCGGACACATCCGGGGTCTTTCCCCGCAGGCTAGGTGCGGGGGCGCGGGTCGGGCATGCGCCGTTCGGTAGTGGTCCGCACGTGTCGTTGTCCGTCGCGGACATGGCGGGTGCCCGGCCCCGGTCCGCCCCGAAACGCTGGAACTGTCGGTGCCGGGCACTAGATTGAGCTCCGGCACCGCCCGGATGCGGGCATGGCTGGTCAGGGGGGTCGAGGGGCCGATGGACACCGAAGACACGTACGACGCGCGCGGCACCCGCGCCCATGCGGTGCCGCGCCCGGCCGCGCCGCCCCCGCCACCGGCCGCCCCACCCCGTCCCGCGCACGCCCCGGCCGCCCCCCGGCCGGCGATCGTGCAGTGGCTGAACGCACCGCGACGTCCCGCCCCGCCCGGCGTCTTCCGGCACGGCCACGTACCGCCGCCCACGATCCGCCCCGACCGGGTACCGGACCGCGCGCTGGTGTCCGGAGCGCTGATCTCCCTGCTGTCCGGCGTGCTCCTGTGGACCCTGCTGTGGAACGGCTACATCCCCTACTGGCGCGTCCCCATGAAGCTGGTCACCCCGCCCGAGTGGTGGCGCGCCGGCGTCATGGGCGGCCCGGCGACGATGGACGCGGTTGAGGCCACCATCGTCTACCGCGCCGTCATCGCCGGCCTGCTGATCTACGGCTTCGGCCGCCTGGGCAACTGGCCCGAGCTGCTCCGGCGCTTCGTCAGCAGCCGCCCCCAGCCCTCCCGCGCCGCGGCCGCGGCGCTCCTCGCGGGCCTCATCCAGCTGCTGACCTGGAAGGGCACGCTGCCCGTCATCGAGCCGGTCTTCGTCCTCACGCCCGAGTCCTGGCTGCAGGGCGGCGGCGACCACTACCGCGCCGCCGTGGTCGTCTACGGCCTCTACACCCTCATCGTCGCCGCCCTCCTGTGGCCCTTCGCACGGCTGGGCGACTGGCCGGGCCTCCTGCGCACCCTCCGCCGCGGCCAGCCCCGGCCCGCCGCGCCGCCGCCAGGCCCCGCCGCCCCCGGCCGGGCGGACTGGCCGGAGCTGCGGGAGGCGGGCCGGCCGGAGGCCGCCGAGCGGCTCGCCGCGGAGCTCGCCGCCGGCCGCATGAACGACGTCGACTGCGTCCGGGTCCGCCATGCCTGGACGGCCGCGCGCACGGACCACGCCCGGCTCGCCTCGTTCACCGACACCGTCCTGCGCCACGGCGCGGCCTCCTGGGCCCACCCCTCCGGCGAGCGCGACCTGCCCTCCCGCACGGCCACCCACGACCTGCTCACGGGCCAGGTCCGCATCGGCCGCAGCGCGGACCACGCCCGCAACCCCTACGAGCGCCGCGGCTCCGGCGTCGCCCTGGACCCCGCCGTCCTCGGCACGTCACTGCTCGCGGTCGGGCCGCCCGGCGCGGGCAAGACCCACCGCCTCATCAGGCCCGTCACCGAGTCCCTCGCCCTGCAGGCCCTCGCCCGCCGGTGCAGCGTCGTCGCCGTCTGCGCCGCCGGCACGCCCCTCGGCCCCGACGACGCCTACGACGTCGTGGTCAAGCCCGGCGACGGCACGTCCCTGCACGACCTCGACCTCTACGGCGGGGCCACCGACCCCGACGAGGCCGCCGCCTTCCTCGCGGAGGGCCTCGTCGGAGACCTCCCCGGCGTCGACACCCGCCGGGCCGCCACCGCCCTGGCCCAGCTGCTGGGCCCCCACCACGCCGCCCACGGCCGCTTCCCGGCCGTCCCCGAGCTCTACGAGCTCCTCAGCGGCACCCCGTCCGTCCTGGCCGGTCTGCGCCGCAAGCTCGACGAGGACGGGCACCCCGCGATGCTGCGCGAGCTGGAGGCCCGGCTGAGGCAGAGCGGCTCCGCCTCCGACCCCTGCCCCGCACTCGCCGACCGCGTGGCCCTGCTCGACCGGCCGGCCTTCGCCGACTTCTTCGCCGTCGGCCCCACCGCCCGGCCCTTCTCCCTGCGCTCCGTGCAGCACCACCCGCTGCGCGTCCGCATCGATCTGCCCGAGCGCGCCCACACGGAGGCGTCCCGGCTGCTCGCCCGGCTGATCCTCGCCCAGTTCACGGCCATGGCCACGGCCCGCGCCGACCGCTCGCTCTTCACCTGCCTGGTCCTCGACGACGCCACCGGCACCCTCACCGCCGGCACCGTCCGCGGCGTCCAGCGCCTGCGCTCGGCCAACGCCGGAGCGGTGCTCGCCCTGCGCACCGTCGACGACGTGCCCGAGGGCCTGCACATCGCCCTGCTCGGCGCGGCCGGCTGCCACATGGCCTTCTCGGGGGTGACGACCTGGGACGGCCGGCGGTTCGCGGAGGCGTGGGGCACCGAATGGGTCGAGACCAGAGAGGTCGCCCACCACGCCGTCTTCGCCGACCAGCCGCTCACCCGGGCCGTGCACGCCCTGCGCCGGCTCGTCACCGGCCAGGCGGTCACCCGGGACGCGGTGACCGTACGGAAGGTGGAGCGGGAGCGCTGGTCGGCCTCGGAGCTGGCGCGCGAGGTGCCCGCGGACCACGCCGTGCTGTCCCTGACGACGGTCGGCGGGGAACACGTGCCTCCGCTGCTGGTGGACCTGCGCGGCTGAAGGGCGGGGGCAACCTGCCGACCTGGCAGAATTGAGGAGAGCCGTTCATACGGGACGGCGTAATCCCTCTCCGGGCTCTCCGTGTTCCTCCCGGACCGCCCCCCGTTCCGCCGTTTCCCGTGTTCCGCCCCGCCGAAAGTTCGCGCCCATGCCGCCCACCCTCGCCTCGCTCGTCCAGCACTCGGCGCTCAAGCTCACCGTGCTCGCGGGCGAGGACCGGCTGGACACCCCCGTCCGCTGGGCGCACGTCAGCGAGCTGGCCGACCCGGTGCCCTGGATGGACGGCGGGGAACTGCTGCTCATCACGGCCATGAAGATCGACGCCGAGGACCGGGAGGCGATGCACCGCTACGTTCGGCGCCTGGTCCGCGCCGGTGTGGTGGGGCTCGGCTTCGCCGTCGGCGTCAACTACGAGCACGTGCCGGACGCCCTGGTCGAGGCGGCCCGCGAGGAGGGGCTGCCGCTCCTGGAGGTGCCGCGCCGCACCCCCTTCCTGGCCATCACCAAGGCGGTCTCCGCGGCCATCGCCGCCGACCAGTACCGGGCGGTGACCGCCGGCTTCGAGGCCCAGCGCGAACTGACCCGCGCCGCCCTCGCCCCCGAGGGGCCGGCCGCCCTGATCGCCCGGCTCGCCGCCCACCTCGGCGGATGGGCCGCGCTGTACGACGCCTCGGGCGCCGTCGTCGCCGCCGCACCCGACTGGGCGGCCCGGCGCGCGGCCCGGCTGGGCGCCGACGTCGAACGGCTGCGCGAGCGGCCCGCCCCCGCCACCGCCGTCGTCGGCTCCGACGACGCCGAGGAGGGCGGCGACCGCGTCGAACTGCAGTCCCTCGGCTCCGGCCGCCGCACCCGCGGCGTCCTCGCCGTCGGCACGGACGCCCCCCTCGGCACCGCCGAGCGCTACGCCGTGCACTCCGCCATCGCCCTGCTCACCCTCACCACCGAGCGCTCGCGCGCCCTGCAGGACGCCGAGCAGCGGCTGGGCGCCGCGGTGCTGCGCATGCTGCTGGCCGGCGAGCCGGAGAACGCCCGGGCGGTGGCGGGCGAGCTGTACGGCGGGCTGCTGGACGCGCCGTTCCGGATCGTGGTGGCCGAGACGGCCGAGGGCCAGGCCGACGCCGATGCCGTCCTCGCGGCGCTGGCCGACGCGGTCGACACCGCGGCGAGCCGGGCGGCGGAGCCGGTGCTGGCCGTTCCCGAGGGCCACCGCATCGTCGTCCTCGCGCCGGACGGCGGCGCCGTGGTCGCCGCCTGCATCGCCCACGCGCGCGCCGCCGAGGCCCGCCGGACCGGGTCCGCCGAGGCCGCCCCCGCCACCGAGGCGAGCCTCGGCGTCTCCGCCCCCGCCGCCCCGGCCGCCGCCGGGACGGCCTTCCGCCAGGCCGAGCAGGCCCTGTCGGTGGCCCGCCGCCGTGGCAGGGTGCTGGTCGAGCACGAGGAGGTCTCCGCCGGTTCGGTCCTGCCGCTGCTGGCCGACGACGCCGTGCGGGCCTTCGCGGACGGCATGCTGCGGGCGCTGTACGAGCACGACGCCAAGGGCCGCGGCGACCTGGTCGCCTCCCTGCGGGCCTGGCTCGCCCGGCACGGACAGTGGGACGCGGCCGCCGCGGACCTCGGCGTGCACCGGCACACGCTGCGGTACCGGATGCGGCGCGTCGAGGAGATCCTGGGCCGCTCGCTGGACGACCCCGACGCACGGATGGAGCTGTGGCTGGCGCTGAAGGCGACGGCGGGGCCGTCGGAGTAGTCCGGATGGCGGATGGCGGATGTGCGGGCTGCGCCGGTTCGGCACCGCCGGGGCGCCGGTCGGCGCGGGGGAGGGTCCCCAGTCCCTCCCTTCCCCCGTTCCCCGGGGCTGCCGCCCCGGAGCCCCGCGGGCGGGCGGCCGCGGTGGCCCTCGCCCCCGGGGTCCGGGGCAGAGCCCCGGTTCCGGGAAGGGGTGTACGGGGAACACCTGCCGCCGCGACGGCGCGCGACCCCCGGGACGTCCGGCGGTGCCGGACCGGACGCACACCACCCCTTCCAATGCGGCGCACCCACCCCCCACCGTGCTCCATGACGGACAAACGACCCCGGCCCGCCGCAGCCCTACGGTGAGGGAGCCCATTTCGTCTGTACCCCCCGGAGGGAATCCGTGACTGCTCCCCACGCGTTCTGGCTGGCCGGCCGCGAGGCCACCGGCGAGGAGACCTTCGACGTCACGAATTCCTGGGACGGTCGTCTCGTCGGCACCGTGAGCGTGCCCACCGAGGCGCAGGTCGAGGAGGCCGTGGCCGCCGCGCACGCCGTGCGCGACGAGTTCGCCGCGACGCCCGCGCACGTGCGCACCGCCGCCCTCGACCACGTGGCCAAGCGGCTCGCCGAGCGCACCGAGGAGATCGCCCAGCTGATCTCCGCCGAGAACGGCAAGCCCATCAAGTGGGCCCGCGGCGAGGTCGGCCGTGCCGTCTCCGTGTTCCGCTGGGCCGCCGAGGAGGCCCGCCGCTTCAACGCCGGCGAGGCCCAGCGCCTGGACACCGACCCGGGCTCCACCGGCCGCCTCGCGCTGACCCGCCGCGTCCCGCGCGGCACGGTCCTGGGCATCGCGCCGTTCAACTTCCCGCTCAACCTGAGCGCGCACAAGGTCGCCCCGGCCATCGCCGTCGGCGCCCCGATCATCCTCAAGCCCGCCCCGGCCACCCCCATCTCGTCCCTCGTCCTCGGCGAGATCCTGGCCGAGACGGACCTGCCGGCCGGCTCGTGGAGCGTGCTGCCCGTTCCCAACGACCGCATGCCCGCCCTCGTGCAGGACGAGCGTCTGCCGGTCATCTCCTTCACCGGCTCCGGCCCGGTCGGCTGGTCGATCCTCGACTCCGCGCCGCGCAAGCACGTCACCCTGGAGCTCGGCGGCAACGGCGCGGCCGTCGTCCTCGCCGACTGGTCCTCCGAGGAGGACCTGGACTGGGCCGCGCAGCGCATCGCGACCTTCTCCAACTACCAGGGCGGCCAGTCCTGCATCTCCGTGCAGCGCGTCATCGCCGACGCCTCGGTCTACGACCGCCTGCTGCCGAAGGTCGTCGCGGCCGTCGAGGCCCAGGTCACCGGTGACCCGTCCGACGCCTCCACCGACGTCGGCCCGCTGGTCAGCGAGGACGCCGCCCAGCGGGTCGAGTCCTGGGTCGACGAGGCCGTCGCGGCCGGCGCGAAGCTGCTCGCCGGCGGCAAGCGCGAGGGCGCGACCTACGCCCCGACCGTCCTGGCCGAGGTCCCGGCCGGCGTGACGATCGCCTGTGAGGAGGTCTTCGGCCCGGTCCTGACCATCACCAAGGCGGAGGGCGAGGACGCGGCGTTCGCGGCCGTCAACGACTCCCCGTACGGCCTGCAGGCCGGCGTCTTCACCCACGACCTGCAGACCGCCTTCCGTGCGCACCGCGCGCTGGAGGTCGGCGGCGTGGTCATCGGCGACGTGCCCTCCTACCGGGCCGACCAGATGCCCTACGGCGGCGCCAAGCAGTCCGGCGTGGGCCGCGAGGGCGTGCGCTACGCCATGGACGACTACACGTACGAGCGCGTCCTGGTCCTGACGGGCCTGAGCCTGTAAGGGCCACACCGCAAGCCGGGCAGTGCGCTCCGGCCCCTCG